>NZ_BAABMO010000005.1:0-143502 GCF_054767435.1 Proteus sp. MB838 | reverse complement strand
CAAGACTTGATACATCTAATTTTTTAGAAGATATCGTCTCTGCGAGTGCCCACACAGATTGTCTGATAATTTGTTAAAGAGCAGTGCAACTGTCGCTGCCGTTTCCGGTCTTCTGCGTTGTTGCGAGGAGGTGCATTCTACATCTTCCTCATTCAGTGTCAAGCGCTAATTTATCAGGCTTTTCACTTTTTATTTTGTTCTCTCAGCCGGTTCGCTTAGCGCCCTGTGCCGTGACAACGAGGGCGCATTATAGGGAGTTTTGTGAAGCTGGCAACACTTTTTTTTGATTTTTTTACCGACCGTTTAATTTTCCAACAAATTTAACTTAAAGCGCCAATTTTCTGAGCGTTTTAAAGCCAAAATCGGCTAAAACCGGTTTTAATAATTCACTATACTCATCTTCTTTAAGACAGTAAGCAAAACTAATTTCTTTTGAACCTCTGATTTTATCTTGATTTACAACTAACCACGCAGTTCTTCTTGCAATTGCACCACCAGAATCAATAATTCGAGTACCATCAGGCAAAACAGAAAGTAACTCTTCTTCTAATAGAGGAAAATGGGTACACCCTAATACTACCGTATCTGGTGGCTCTTTCATTTTAAGCCAAGGGGCTAAAATTCTACGTAGCTCATCGCATGACACCTTTTCGCCATGCAGTTTTTTTTCAGCCAACTCCACCAGCTCTGCTGAACCTAATAGATGCACTTTACACTCTGTCGCAAAGCGTTCGATAAGTTCATGAGTATAAGGTCGCTTAACCGTTGCTCTTGTGGCTAATAGACCGACCACACCATTACAGGTAAGTTTTGCTGCAGGTTTAATCGCAGGAACAACACCAACAATGGGGATATCAGTAAATTTAGCACGTAAAGCAGGCAGACTTACTGTACTTGCGGTATTACAAGCGATCACAATCGCTGCTAACTCATGCTGTTGCGCGACAGCACTGACGATACGAACGACACGCTCAATAATAAACTCTTGTGGTTTCTCACCATAAGGAAATGCTTCATTATCGAAAACATAGATATAGTGAGCATCCGGCAGTTTTTCACGGATCTCTCGATAAATAGATAAACCGCCAACCCCAGAGTCAAAAACTAAGACAGTGGGATTAGCGGTAGATTGTGCATCAGAAGTTGTAGCTTCCGGTGAGGAAATATTCACGTCCTGGCGTGCGATAGCCATAAGCTGTCTCATAATCTTTATCAAACAGGTTGGCTATTCTACCACGAATTGAGAGATGAGATGTAATAGGATATGACGCAGTTAAATCCCAAAGACTTACCCCACCTAGTTTTATTCTTTTCGTAGGATATTGGTTAAAGTCCGTATCATAGCGCTTTCCTATATATTGATAATTAATTCCAATATCTATATCTGCGATATTCCAATCTACTTGATACTTAAGCTGTTGCTTTGCTCTTCTGCTTAATAGTTTATTATCACTATCTCTAGCATCAAGGTACTGCAATGTTAATTGATGATGTAATGATCCAGTATCCATCTCACCAACCCATTCAGCACCTTTTATTTTAGCTTTATTGTAATTAATGTAAGTGTTATCTCTAAAAGCAATCAGATTATCAATATCATTTTGATATAGAGATAAACGCCAATCAATCCCTTGAGTTAACCCTTCAACGCCCACTTCCCACTGCTTACTTTTTTCTGGTTTTAAGTTGGGATTACCTTTTGTGTTCCATGCAGGATTATCCGCATAAAGTTGCCCCAATGTAGGAGCCTTAAATGCCGTACCATAAGAAGCAATTACTCGATAGTTATCGACGAACTCCCAACTTGCACTGGTTTGCCATGTAGTATGCCAGTTAAATTCATCGTGGTGATCAGAACGAATAGCGCCTTCAACGATAACTGAACTAAGTTGTTTTTGAGATGTGAGATATAGCCCAGTATTATCAATTGTTCTTTGATGAGGTACTGATGCTGAATTCGCTTCAATCGTTTGTCTTTGCCAATCCATTCCAGCGCTGATCATGCCACTTGGAATTAAAAAGGTGTTCCCCCATTGGACATTATATTGTTTAGAATTATCTACAGAAGAGCCCTTACCATCACGGCCATTTGTTGAAATGTAGTTATAGTCTTTAGTTTGGCTATACACCGTAATTAATTGACTAAAATAGGAATCACCACTGAACTTAATACCCGCTTCATAATTACGATTATAAGTTTTACTTTGATCTGTATTACCGGGATAAGATGCAACATAAGTAGTACGATTATCATAACCATACCCTTTCATATAGCCTTGAAAGTTATCATTAAAAATATGGTCGATACCAAACCAATAGGATTTATTCATAAATCCATGTCTGTCATGAAAAGGGGCGGCAACAGGGACAGAATCATCCGTTGCATGTATTCCCTTAGTATAAGTATATCCACCTGCCGCAGATAATGTGGTTCTCTCACCTACCTTTTGTTGTATTGAACCATTGTAATTTTGATATCCATGGCTTCCTATTCCTGCATTTAACGTTAAACCATCATTTTGGCGTTTCGTTATAAAATTAATGACCCCACCAATCGCATCGGAGCCATAAACAGCCGAACGAGGGCCTCTTATATATTCAATACGTTGTACTAAAGAAAGAGGCAGTTGACTCATATCGTAAGAGCCAGAAATCCCTGCTTGGTTAGTACGTACACCATCAATTAATATTAATACATGTCTTGAGTCAGTTCCTCGCACAAAGACTGAACTCATCTGCCCTATACCACCACTTTGTGCTACATCAATCCCTGGCATTCTACGCAATACATCAAGCACACTATTGCTCTGCCAGCGATCGATCTGTTCACGATCAACAATAGTCACTGGCGCTAAAATAGAGGAGGTAGGTTGTTGAAAACGATTAGCAGTCACACTCAATGTATTATCAGCCTGTGCAAATAGGTTGAAACTGCTCGTCATAACACTTAAAGCAACACTTGAAAGAAAAAATACTTTTTTATTATTCATGAAATCTGCATCCAACAGAAATAAGTAGCAGGATGCCGCCAAAATTAAATAAAACGCGTACTTAATTTTACATGCGACAAATGTTCGGCAGGTCTTCGGACTCTAGGTTAAATACTCTGAGCATTTAAGATAATGACTTCCCACAGCACTGATTTTGGTGCATTGCAGTGTCTTTTATTATCCTTGATCCTATTACCGCTGCGCGTCAGTTCTGGCTTTGCACCAGATTCCCTTTTCACTCCATATCGGAGACCGAATCGCTATGCTACGATGCCAACTTCACTGAGTCCAGAAATTGAACATGAAGAATACTGGACATCTTCATGAGGATCTCTACAATTTCGCTCGCTTAACTTTATTACTGCCAAAAACAAGGCGAGATACCATGCAAAATTCATTACCAACGCAAACATACCAGTCTCAACTGAATGAAAAGACCGAACGCCTACAAAAGATGATGGCACCTTTTAATGCGCCTAATGTGGAAGTTTTTTCATCACCAGAACAACATTATCGTATGCGTGCAGAATTTCGCATCTGGCATGAGCAGGACGCTCTGTATCATATTATGTTTGATCAAGAGACTAAGCAGCGTATCCGCGTTGACCAATTTCCAGTGGCGAGCCAACTGATTAATCAGATGATGGTAGCTTTATTGGCAGAAATAAAAGATAAACCAACACTGCGCCATAAATTATTTCAAATTGATTATCTTTCAACCTTAAGCAATAAAATCATTGTATCGTTGTTATATCACAAAAAAATTGATGAGACTTGGCAACAAGAAGCGACAGCATTACGCCAAACATTGATTGCTCAGGGGTTTGATGTGCAATTAATTGGCCGTGCATATAAAACTAAAATTATGCTCGATAATGATTTTGTCGATGAAGTATTACCTGTTGCTGGTCAACAGATGATCTATCGTCAAGTGGAAAATAGCTTTACCCAACCTAATGCACAGGTCAATATTAAGATGTTGGAATGGGCACTATCAGTCACTGAAAACTCAACCGGTGATCTGTTAGAGCTTTATTGCGGTAACGGCAATTTCTCTCTCGCCCTTGCGCGTAATTTTAAGCGAGTGCTAGCCACTGAGATAGCGAAACCTTCAGTGCATGCAGCGCAATATAATATCGCGATGAACCATATTGATAATGTTAAAATTATTCGTATGTCAGCGGAAGATTTTACTCAAGCAATGAATGGCGTAAGGGAATTTAAACGCTTAGAAGGGATTAATCTACAAGATTACCAATGTGAAACTATTTTTGTTGACCCACCACGCAGTGGTTTGGATGAGAAAACTGTTGAGTTGGTTAAGAATTACTCGCGCATTTTATATATCTCTTGTAATCCGCAGACTCTGTGCCAGAATTTAGAAACGCTGATCAAAACTCACAAAATCAGCAAGTTAGCACTTTTTGACCAATTCCCTTACACCCATCATATGGAATGTGGTGTGCTATTGGAGAAAAGATAACTTTTAGTTTTAGAAGTTATAGTAGAAATTACCACTAAAACCCCAATAAAAACAAAACACCAGTAAGTGCACTTACTGGTGTCAAAATCTCGCTGTGTTTACAACCAAAAGCTGATAACAATTAATATTGCTCTGCTTGCGATGCTTTCTCAGCGTCTTCTTCCTGTTCACGTAGGCGTTTACGCTGTTTAATTTGACGATAAATCCATAGAGCAATAATCACAATACATACAGAAGAGAAGAAGTTAGAGCCCATTTCAGGGTTAGAGGTTTTTAAATAAGCATTGTAACCAAATAGCCCTAATAAAAAGAATGAGAAAATTAACTTAGGCATACCATCAGTCATTGGTTGATTTAAATAACGTTGGTATAAGCAGTAAACAGCTAGAACTAAACTAATCAGTGGAAAAATAGACCAAGGTCCAGTAAGTGGGTTAAATAAAGTTGAGTAACTACCATGTAAAGCAACACCGATAACTACGGAAAGTAATAGTGTGCTTTTTTCACAGCGATTTTGTTCCATCATTTATCTCCTTTCTGATGCATTTTTTTCTTTATTTCGGGGTTATTTTGTAGAGGTGTTTCTAAATCACGTCGATACCAATAGTAAGCGCCTTTGGCAATCATCCGTAGTTGTATTACTAATCTTTCTTCTAATTGTTGGCGTTTTTCAATATCAATATCTAATGCTTCTGCCCCTGCACTAAATACGATAGTCACCATCGCTTCAGCCTGCATTTCAGTAAAATAACGTGGCATATTACTTTCTTGCTCAAGATAGTCTGCCAGTTCTGCAATAAAATGTTGGATCTCTCGTGCGACAGCGGCACGAAATTCAGCAGATGTGCCAGAGCGTTCACGTAACAATAATCGAAAAGCATTCGGATTATTACCAATAAATTCCATAAAGGTAGAAACCGATGTACGGATCACACTTCCACCTTTAGCAATACGCTGTCGTGCTTGTCGCATCAATTGACGTAGCATCAGTCCACTTTCATCGACCATAGTTAACCCCAACTCATCAACATCTTTAAAATGACGATAAAATGAGGTAGGTGCAATACCCACTTCTCGCGCCACTTCTCGTAAGCTTAGGCTAGTAAAACTACGTTCTGCACTGAGTTGGCTAAAAGCTGCTTCAATCAAAGAACGGCGGGTTTTTTCTTTTTGTTTCGCTCTGATGCCAATATTATTACTCACAGCAATCCTGATAATCCAAATGTGGTTTATAACCAATATATCAAATTTTTACAGAAAATAAGTACGTACCGTTATCCATAACGACACATTCAGATAAAAAACTAAATAAAGTGTGACTAATGCCCCTAATGTCAATTGGGCTATTATTCATTCTAATGTTAATATGTCGTTGTCGTTTTGTATAAAACAGGTCTCTTCCTATGCAACATTCTCATTTCGATGCAATTGTAATCGGTTCAGGTCCTGGTGGTGAAGGCGCGGCCATGGGGCTGGTTAAACAAGGAAAACGCGTCGCCGTCATTGAACGTTATGATCAAGTCGGTGGTGGTTGTACTCACTGGGGAACTATCCCTTCAAAAGCTCTACGCCACGCGGTCAGTCGTATTATCGAGTTTAATCAAAACCCGCTCTATAGCGACCAATCTCGCCTGATCAACTCCTCTTTTTCTCAAATACTACGCCAAGCCAGCACGGTAATCAGTCAACAGACTAAAATGCGTCAAGGCTTCTACGAGCGTAATCATTGTACGATGTATTCAGGCGAAGCTGCTTTTATTGATGATCATAGAATTAGCGTACGTTATCCTGATGGTACTTGTGATATTCTCAGTGCAGATAATTTTATTATTGCCACAGGCTCTCGCCCTTATTGCCCACCGGATGTTGATTTCTCACACTCTCGTATTTATAACAGCGATACCATACTCGACCTTGAGCATGAACCTCGCCATGTCATTATTTATGGTGCTGGGGTCATTGGTTGTGAATACGCTTCTATTTTTAGAGGTCTAAGAGTAAAAGTTGATTTAATTAATACTCGTGATCATCTACTGTCATTCCTTGATCAAGAAATGTCAGATGCACTCTCTTACCATTTTTGGAATAACGGTATTGTTATTCGACACAATGAAGAGTACGACACCATCGAAGGCGTTGATGATGGCGTTATTGTTCATCTAAAATCCGGTAAGAAAGTCAAAGCCGATTGTCTGCTTTATGCTAATGGTAGAACGGGTAATACCGATACGCTTGGTTTAGAAAATGTTGGGATCAAAACCGATAGCCGTGGACAAGTGGCAGTTAATGCGCATTATCAAACCAGTTGTGAACATATCTATGCAGTAGGTGATGTGATTGGCTATCCAAGCTTAGCCTCTGCGGCTTATGATCAAGGGCGCATTGCGGCACTTGCGCTTACCACAGGCACCTCGGAAACGCATTTAATTGAAGATATTCCAACGGGTATCTATACCATTCCAGAAATCAGCTCTGTGGGTAAAACGGAACAGCAACTCACCGCAATGAAGATCCCCTATGAGGTAGGTCGTTCACAATTTAAGCATCTTGCTAGGGCCCAAATTGCGGGTATGAATGTCGGTAGCTTAAAAATTCTTTTTCACCGTGAAACCAAGCAAATTTTAGGTATTCACTGCTTTGGCGAGCGCGCTGCTGAAATAATTCATATCGGCCAAGCAATTATGGAGCAGAAAGGAGAAGGCAATACTATCGAATACTTCGTTAATACCACCTTCAACTATCCAACCATGGCGGAAGCCTATCGCGTTGCTGCTTTAAATGGTTTAAATCGCTTATTTTGATGCTGCTTTCTTAGCCTCATAAAATGCGGTCATATGATCACGGATTGTCTCTGCTAATTGTTCATAACGATTACGCAAAGGCGATCCGGGGCGATAAGCCAAAATAATAGAACGTGATGGGTTAGGTGAAGTACAATCTAAATAGCAAACGCCATCGCGTTTTTGTGCTTGAGGTACCGCTAAATCAGGTAAAAGTGTAATACCACTTCCTGCAGCGACCATATTACGCAATGTTTCTAAACTAGTTGCTCTAAAATGGGTATCTTCTTTAGCCCCTGCTTGGAAACAAAAACCTAAAGCTTGATCACGTAAGCAATGCCCATCTTCTAACATTAATAAACGTTGGCCTGCTAAGTCCCCCATCGGCACTGATTTGCGATCATGCCATGGATGCTCATCATAAATAGCTAATTTCATCGGCTCTTCAAACAAAGGCACTTCTATAAAAGGGGCACTCTCTTTTACCATGGCTAAAATAGCACAGTCGAGTTTACCACTATCTAACTGAGCTAATAAGCTATTGGTTTGTGCTTCGTGAAGATACATCTCTAACTTAGGGTAGTTTCTATGTAATTCGGGAATAATATGCGGTAATAAATAAGGTCCAACAGTAGGAATAAGCCCAATATGTAACGGCCCTGCCATACTCTCACCTTGTAGTGATGCCATTTCTTGTAGCACTTTCACTTCACGTAATACCGTTTTCGCTTGCTCTACTAGCAATAATCCCTGCTGGGTAAACAGTACTTTGCGACTGGTTCTTTCAAGTAACATAACGCCTAATTCGTCCTCAAGTTTACGAATTTGGCCACTTAATGTTGGCTGGCTCACATGGCAAGAATCTGCCGCACGGCGAAAATGTTTATGCTCAGCTAGAGCCACCAGATATTCCAAATCACGGATATTCATTGCAGATCCCATACTTATTACTGATAGTTAATAGCTATAGATAATATAACAACTGATAAATTTTTCTATCAATCGTGCGTTATTGTAACGTGATTTTTTCATCTTTTATCAATAAATGGTGATATATCAATTGATTAAACTATTATTATCGGTAAGCGTCCATAAAAAAGCAGGGCAGTTCATGAGCCACCCTGCTTTTTTTGAATAATCTGTCAGTTATACAATGGGATAAAACTACTCATCCATATTAAGCTGTTTTTTGGCCTCAGTAATGGCATAAGAAACCTGCTGTTGAGATACTCCACCTTTTGCTAATCGTTTATCTAAACAAGATTGCAATGAAAGGATCTCGTAAACTTCAACGGTAATTTTGCTACTAAACTTCTGTAATTCAGATAGCGCCAACTCTTCAAGCGCTTTACCTTGCTCAATTGCACTAACAACAACTTCACCGACAATATGGTGAGCTTGGCGAAATGGCACCCCTTTTGCGACTAAATAATCAGCAAGCTCTGTCGCATTGGCATAACCTTGTTTTGCGGCCTCTTCACAACGAGGACGGCGAACCTGCAACCCATCAAGCACTAATGTTGCCATATGCAAACAATCAGACCAAGTATCAACGGCATCAAACAGCCCTTCTTTGTCTTCTTGCATATCTTTATTATAAGCAAGAGGCAACCCTTTTAGGGTCATCATCATTGCGGTTAATGCCCCTTGTACACGCCCGCACTTACCACGAATAAGTTCTAATGCATCAGGATTTTTCTTCTGTGGCATTAATGAAGAGCCAGAAGTGACTTTATCTGAAAGCTCAATAAAACCTGCTTCCCCACTATTAAAGAAAATCAAATCTTCAGCAAAACGAGAAAGATGCACCATACCAATAGCGGCCGCAGATAATAGCTCTAACACACGATCTCTATCTGATACGCTATCTAAACTATTGTTTGTTGCACTGGCAAAACCCAACCATTGGGCTAATTGTTCACGATCAATATCATAAGCGGTACCCGCCAAAGCGCCACTACCCAGTGGACTTACATCTAAACGCGTTAATGCATCCGCTAAACGACTCTCATCTCTTGCTAACATCTCTTTATAAGCTAAACACCAATGCGCAAAAGTGACGGGTTGAGCACGTTGTAAATGAGTATAACCGGGCATCACAGCATGTTGATTTTGCTCAGCGGTTACCACTAACGCCTTTTGTAATTCAATAATAGCCTGACGTAAGTGGACGACTTCTTCTTTACACCACAATTTTAAATCTGTCGCGACCTGATCATTACGGCTACGTCCAGTGTGCAATTTCTTACCTAAATCACCCACTTTGGCAATCAGTTTGCTCTCTACCCAACTATGAATATCTTCCGCATCACTTTGTAAAATAGAATGAGGATTAGCTGTTACTTCCTCAGACAATTCATAAAGTGCCTGTTCAAGTTGAGCTTGTTCATCCTGCGATAAGACACCTACTGTGACTAACGCTTTAGACCAAGCTACTGAACCAAAGATATCTTGTTGTGCGAGTCGATAGTCAAACCGCAGTGAATCATTGAATTGTTTAAACCGTTGATCAGCTTGCTGACTAAAACGTCCACCCCAAAGTGCCATAATCACATCCTATTTTGTCTTTGTTAAAAGTCATGCTTGATAAAAATGTATAGAGTGATGCCTTTTGTCACATCACTCTTATTGGTCTCACCTTATTTCTTTTTACTTAATGCCCGAATACGTGATGGCAAAGAGTATAGGCGGATAAACCCTTCTGCATGGCTGTGATCATAGACTTCATCTTCACCAAAGGTGGCGAACTCTTCCGAGTAGAGGCTGTTGTCAGATTTTTTCTGAATAGCATTCACATGGCCTTTATAAAGCTCTAACACCACTTCGCCATTTACCTCTGTTGCCAGCGAGTCAGCAGCAGCTTGTAATGAAGCCCGAATTGGCGTAAACCAACGACCGTCATAAACAACATAAGACATCTCTAAACCCAACTGTTGACGCCATTTAAAAGCATCTCTATCCAAAACCAGTTGCTCAACACCACGCAGTGCCGCCATCATAATGGTGCCTCCTGGGGTTTCATAGCAACCGCGAGATTTCATACCGACCAGACGATTTTCCACAATATCAATACGACCAATACCGTGTTTTACACCTAGCGTATTTAATGTAGCTAAACACTCATAAGGGGATTGAGCTTTGCCATTGATAGCAACCACTTCACCTGCTTTTACCGTTACAGAAACCTGTTCAGGTGTATCAGGGGCTTTTTTCGGATCTACCGTCCATGCCCAGCAATCTTCATTAGAGGCATTCCATGGACTTTCTAACACTCCGCCTTCTGTTGAGATATGCCATGCGTTTTCATCACGACTATAAATTTTCTCAAGTGTCGCCGTGGTTGGAATATGACGAACTTTTAGATAATCCAGTAGGGCTTCACGGGAGCGCAAGTCCCACTCTCTCCAAGGTGCAACCACTTTAAGTTGCGGTGCCAGTGCGGTATAAGTACTTTCAAAACGAACTTGGTCATTACCTTTACCTGTTGCGCCATGCGCCAAGGCATCAGCCCCGAGTTTTAATGCCAATTCAACTTGTGCTTTCGCAATCACAGGGCGTGCCATTGAAGTGCCTAACAAATAGCTCCCTTCATATAATGCCCCTGTTTTTAATACTGGATACACATAGTCTTTAATAAACTCTTCTCGTAAATCAACCACATAGCATTCACTGGCCCCTGACGCCAATGCTTTTTGCTCTACACCTTCCAGATCTTCACGACTTTGTCCCACATCAGCAACAAACGCAACCACCTCGCAATTGTCATAATGCTCTTTTAACCAAGGGATGATAGCCGATGTGTCTAGACCACCTGAATATGCCAGTACAATTTTTTTAATACCTTTTGTCATAGTGATAACCTTTATTCTCAATTGTGTTTATTTCGCCAATATACAAAGCGTTATGTGGTTGTGTTTAAGCTAAAATACGTGTCCCGATCGCCATACCATTAAATAAATCAGTCAGTTTTTCCGCGTGACGCCAACTGGCTATTTCAACAGGACGTCTAAGCGTTTTTGCCGCTTCTAATGCAGCATTAACTTTAACAATCATGCCGTCGGTGATAATGCCTTGGTCGATTAATGCTTGCGCTTTTGTGGCAGATATTTCTGTGAGTTTTTGTCCTTTGCCATCCAAAATGCCACTTACATCTGAGAGCAACACCAAATCTGCTCCTAAGGTTTCAGCAATCGCTGTTGCCGCTTGGTCAGCATTAACATTCATCAGTTCACCTTGGATACTCACACCTATAGAACTAATAATCGGGAGATACCCTGCATTCAGTAATAGATTTAATAACTCAGGAGAGCCAGGTTCAGCATTTCCCACATGACCTAGTTCATCACTAATTTTTGTTACTTTGGCTAATTGACCATCGCCCAAACAAAGTCCGACACCATTTAAACCAAAGCGTGTGGCCCATGACAGCAATGTTTTATTGGCACTTCCTGCCAACGCGCCAGTAATAATGTCAATTTGATCGGCGGGGGTAACTCGTAGGCCTTGTTTTTTAACTACGGGCAATTGCAGCTTTTTCATCAGAGAATCAACCAAACAGCCACCACCATGAACAATCACTAATGGACGACTATGACTAGTACGATATTCTTGTAGTGCTGTAAAAAAACGTGTTAACGCTTTTTCGTTATCTAGCAGTACACCGCCTAGTTTGATAATTAATGGTTCCATAAAACGTCCCTACTCATTATTTAGATAAGTGTTTCGGTTGGTGCAAAACCGAACCGAATGTTCATACATTGCACCGCTTGTGCTGCGGCCCCTTTTAATAAGTTATCTTCCGCACCGACAATAATTAAATGCTCACCTTGTTGTGCTAACCCGATATCACAAAAGGCGGTACCGACAACGGCTTTTAATGCAGGTAGACCTTTGTCATACATACGCACCAACGGTTGGTCTTGATACGCTGTTTCAAATGCCTGCCTTACCTCATTTTCTGTGACACCTTGTTTTAACTTACAGGTGATAGTGGCTAAGATCCCCCTAGCAAAATTACCAAGATGAGGAGTAAAAATGACATCAATGCCAAGGTGAGTAGCAATTTCCGGTTGGTGACGATGCGTAAAAACACCGTAAGGTTGTAAACTCACTTCACAAAAGCTGTTTGTTAAAGACGCTTTTCTGCCTGCGCCACTTACACCGCTGGTGGCATTGATAACAGGCCAGTGAGTGCTGTCTAATAATCCCGCTTCAACTAATGGCTTTAACGACAGCTGAGAAACGGTGGGATAACAACCCGGCACAGCAATAAGTTGAGCCTGACTAATCTGATCAGCGTTCCATTCGGCAAGACCATAAACCGCCTGTGATAACCAATCAGTATTCTTATGCTCGAATCCATAGTATTGTTGGTAGAAATGCTTATTTTGTACTCGGTAGGCGCCGGATAAATCGAACACCACACCCCCCTGAGCGAGAAAAATAGGGGCAATGTCATGACTGACTTCATGTGCGGTGGCTAAAAAAACGATATCGATATTTTCAGCGGCATTAGCAATATCGACCATAGGCTCAAGTGGCAAATCAACTAAGCCACGATATTGTGGGTAAAGCTCAGAAAAGCACTTCCCTGCATCTACACTTTGAGCGGATACCATCAGTCTGCTCAAATTCACATGGGGATGCTGCTGAAGATAGGCTGCTAATTCAGCACCGGTGTAACCACTTGCTCCTACAATCAGAGTATTTAACATGTCATTCTTACCTTGTACTATGAACACAAACCGATTAATGTATTTTTATTCAAAAAAAGTGCATGAATATTGATACTATTATGAAGAAAGGCTGTCAACAGTGAATATTAAATTACCTACATTTATTGAGCTTTATCGACAATTAATTGCAACACCCTCAATTAGTGCAACAGATGCTAAGACAGACCAAAGTAACGAGGCACTGATTAATCTGTTGGCTAATTGGTTGGAAACACTCGGTTTTTCAATTGAAATACAACCAGTACCTGAAACCAGAGGGAAATTTAACCTACTTGCTACCCTTGGCAGTGGAACCGGCGGGTTATTACTCTGTGGACATACGGATACGGTGCCATTTGATGAAGGACGTTGGACTCAAGATCCCTTTACCCTAACGGAAAAAGAAGGCAAGTTATATGGTTTAGGTACGGCAGATATGAAAGGCTTTTTTGCCTTTATTATTGATGCATTGCGAGATATAGATACCTCTCAACTCACACATCCTCTGTATATTCTTGCTACAGCAGATGAAGAAACGTCGATGGCTGGTGCACGTTATTTTGCCGCTAATACCGCTATTCGTCCTGATTTTGCTATTATTGGCGAACCCACCTCATTACAACCAATACGTGCTCACAAAGGGCATTTATCTAATGCTATCCGTATTACTGGGCAATCCGGTCACTCTAGTGATCCGGAAAAAGGTGTCAACGCTATTGAGTTAATGCATGAATCTATCACCCATCTCAGTACACTGCGCGATAGATTAAAAACCCGTTATAACAATCCGGCGTTTGTTATTCCCTATC
Organism: Proteus sp. MB838; assembly: GCF_054767435.1. Taxonomy (NCBI): domain Bacteria; kingdom Pseudomonadati; phylum Pseudomonadota; class Gammaproteobacteria; order Enterobacterales; family Morganellaceae; genus Proteus; species Proteus sp. MB838. The sequence continues at coordinate 129,726 of NZ_BAABMO010000005.1, read as the reverse complement.
CCACCATGAACTTTGGTTATATTAACGGTGGTGATGCTGCTAATAGAATTTGTGCTTGCTGTGAATTACATATGGATATTCGCCCATTACCGGGATTAACGCTGCAAGATCTTGATGATCTGCTGCACGAAACATTAGCCCCGGTAAAAGCGCGCTGGCCGGGACGTTTAAGTGTCGAAGCATTGCACGAGCCTATTCCCGGCTACGAGTGTCCGACCGATCATAAAATGGTTGCCGTGATTGAAAAACTACTGGGTGAGAAAGCGCAAACTGTTAATTACTGTACCGAAGCACCTTTTATTCAAGCGCTATGCCCTACGCTAGTGCTTGGTCCTGGCTCCATTGAACAAGCCCACCAGCCTGATGAGTTTATTGATATGGCTTTTATTGAGCCAACTCGTGAATTAATGGGGCAATTAATTGAAAACTTTTGTTTAGCAGAGAAAGCGAAATAATAAAAAATCCTATCGACTTATGTTGAAATGCAAGTTGCAGGTAGGCGATTAGCCCCTGCAACTCGCAATATAACGATTATGCGTTTAATGATTAGCGCAACCAGTTGGTTTTCGCTAATTGCACTATTTCATCGCCACGACCATTAATAATCGCTTTCATCATATACAAGCTAAAACCTTTGGCCTGCTCAAATTTAATTTCCGGGGGCATGGAAAGCTCTTGTTTTGCGGTTACCACATCCACAATAACAGGGCCATCATGTTCAAAGGCTGTTTTTAATGCTTCATCAAGATCTTCGCCTTTCTCAACGCGAATACCTTTAATTCCCGCCGCATTGGCAATAGCGGCAAAATCAGGATTATGTAAATCGGTGCCGTCAGTCAAATAGCCCCCCGCTTTCATTTCCATCGCCACAAAACCTAATACGCTGTTATTAAAAATCACCACTTTCACTGGTAAGTTCATTTGAGCCAATGAGATGAAATCACCCATTAACATGGTAAAACCACCGTCACCGCACATCGCCACAACTTGACGTTTTCTGTCCAGTGCTTGAATACCAATAGCTTGCGCCATCGCATTCGCCATTGAGCCATGGTTAAATGAACCAATTAAACGACGTTTACCATTCATTTTCACGTAACGTGCTGCCCAAACTGTTGGCGTGCCAACATCACAGGTAAATACCGCATCATCGTTGGCTAATTCACTTAATCGACGTGCTAAATACTGAGGGTGGATCAACTCACGCTCACTAGGTTGAGCCAATGCATCTAAATCTTTGCGTGCTTTAGCATAATGTTTTAACGAGGCATCAAGATGTGCGGTATCTGTTTTCTCTTTTAATCGCGGTTGTAATGCATTAAGGGTTGCTTTGACATCTCCAACAAAAGCCATATCCACATGGCAATGTGAGCCAATGCTACTTGGATTAAGGTCAATTTGAATAATATTAGCTTTGGCAGGATAGAAAGCGCGATAAGGGAATTGAGTACCTAACAGCACTAAAGTATCGGCATTCTCCATTGCGTGATAACCCGATGAAAAACCGATAAGACCCGTCATTCCCACGCTACATGGATTATTCCACTCAAGATACTCTTTACCACGTAGTGCATGCACAACAGGGGCTTTTAAGGTTTGTGCTAGTTTCACCACTTCATCATGTGCTTGAGCACAACCGGCACCACACATTAAGGTGATATTTTTAGCGTTATTCAGTGCCTCAGACAGTTTTTCGATTTCAAAACGATTCGGCATAATCAGTGGTGATTGTAGTGGATACCAATTTTCATGGGCATCTTCTGGAGCGGGTTTTAACGCTACATCACCGGGTAATACCACCACCGCAACACCCTTTTTCAAAATAGCGGTGCGCATAGCGATAGCCAGAATTTGTGGGATCTGATCGGGATTAGAGACTAATTCACAATAGTGACTACATTCACGAAATAACTCTTGAGGATGAGTTTCTTGAAAGTAATTACTACCAATTTCAGCAGAGGGAATATGAGCGGCAATCGCTAATACGGGAACATGATTACGATGACAATCAAAAAGTCCATTAATTAAGTGTAAGTTACCTGGTCCGCAGGAGCCGGCACAAACGGCTAATTCACCATTGATAGCCGCTTCTGCTCCGGCGGCAAAAGCCGCGACTTCTTCATGGCGTGTGCCCATCCATTCAATGGTACCCATTTTGCGCAAGCTATCACTTAATCCATTCAATGAATCGCCCGTCACCCCCCAAATACGTTTCACACCTGCATTATGGAGCACTTTAGCAATATAGGTTGCAACTGTTTGCTTACTCATGTGACGCATTTCCTTTTTATTTTAGTGGGTAATCTCTCTACATGCTGCCCCAGATATAACAACCGACTCTTTTACCACATCATATAGAGAATACCGTGTTATTAAATCAAATATTAAGAATAACATCTCTTGATTGATTGTCACGGTAGATAGGTCAATTAATAAAGGAAATTAACTATAAAAAATAATACTATTGATAAACGCACTTATCGCTTTTATGACTCATTTCGCATTAAATAAGAATCTATCTCATTTATATTGTATTAAAATCATCAAGTGCTAGACAAAATAAACTTATAGGATTATTTTAATAATTAAACTAATTTTTAATTGCTCTTTTTCTACTATCATTTTATTTAACAATATAGCTGACACATTTCAGCCTTACTCTCTGTCTTTCCTCAATAATTTCAGTTAACTCAAATTGTTAATAAATTTATTACTATTATTTTATTTCATGTCCCATGAAAAAGAGGTATGAAGTAAACATGACATTGGTCACGCTACCTTTTGCTTTTTGTCCTCTAGAATAAAGCCTGTTTATTTTTCTACGGAGATTAACGGATGGACAAAAGTAGAAGTCCGATAAAGGTTTTCTTTATTAGTATTCTGGCAGTCCTTTTCTTAATTTTTATTTCACAATATGTGATTGGTAAAAAAGAAATTAAGATTGGTATTGCAGTCATTCCTATTCTACCAATGTTATTTGCAGTTATTATTGGTATGTTTATGTCGGCTGGATTTACCCGCAAAAAAATTAAAGTTTGGGGTAAATTATTTACAGAAAAAGAAGAAGGCTTCTGCGGTAAAATGGTAGGTTTCAGCCTACTTATTTTAGGTACGCAATATGCTGGCATGATCGTCCCAAATATAAAAATGATTTTAAGTGTCGGTATTCCTTTATTTGTTCAAGAGCTAGGAAACTTATTACCAGTATTAATTGCCGTACCATTAGCCATTAAATTTGGTTTTGGTCGCCGTGCAATTGGTGCATGTTCATCTATTAGTCGAGAACCTTCTATCGCCGTTATTCAAGGTAGATTTGGGACTGGCTCACAAGAATATATTGGTGTATTAGCTATTTACTTATGTGGTTCTGTTATCGGGACTTTATGGTTTAGCGTATTAGGTAGTCTTGCACCATTAACAGGCTTACACCCACTTGCTCTAGCAGCAGGCTCCGGCGTAGGTTCAGGTTCAATGTTAAGTGCTGCATCAGGGGCATTAATTAACGGTTTAGACGAAGCTTTAGCACAACAAGTATTAAGTGTTGCGGCTGCATCTAACTTATTATCTTCTGCACTTGGCGCACTCTCATTAACCTATTTAGGTTTACCTCTTTCAGAAAAAATTTATAAAGTTTTCACCAGAGGCAAAACTGCATGAAAAATATAATTATAGATATGAAATTAGTATTCGTTGCTATTTTACTGGCAATGTTTACTCAAACGTTAACATCAGGGATTGCTATTTATGCAATGTGGGATAGCTTTATTGCTATGTCTGTAGTGGTTTTTATTTCACTCGTTGCTAAACAATATTTACCTTCATCTCTACCAACATTTGCTTATGCAACTATTATCGGGATACTTATTTGTTTACCTGAAACACCTGTAAGAGAGTTTTTTATTAGTTCTATTGGTAAAGTCTCTTTCTTATCTTGTTGTGTACCTTTATTAGCATTTGCTGGTTTATCCGTTGGTGGCCAATTAGAAGAACTGAAGAAAATGTCATGGAAAGTGATCCTTATTTTCATGATTGTTTCTACCTGCTGTTTCTTCGGCGCATCAATCGTCGCACAAATTGGATTTACTATCCAGGGAGTTATCTAATGAATAATATTTATAATGTCAGCGAAAAACTCTTTCAATTAAATGACTTTAGTAAAAAAACACGACAAGATCTGCACAAAATTCCTGAGTTATCAGGTGAAGAATATAAAACATCAAAGTATTGCCGTGAATTGATGGAAAGCTTTGGCTATCAAATTAAAACCTTTGATGGCTATACTGGATTTACTGCCGATTTAATTGTTAATGCTGATTTTCCACTGATTGCCATCCGTGCAGATATGGATGGATTAGAAATGCCAGACTTAACGAACAACGAACACAGCTCTATCCATCAAGGTTGTGCACATAATTGTGGTCACGATACTCATATGACCATTGCATTAACGGCCGCTAAATACCTTGCTGAAAACCAAGCAGAAATGAGCGCTAATGTGCGTTTTATTTTCCAAATGGCAGAAGAGGATATGCGTGTTCCTGGTGCTGACAAAATGGTTGAGTTAGGTTGCATGGAAGGCGTTGATGAAACTTACGCACTACATAATGATGCAGCTATCGAAACCGGTTGTGTACGTTTTAATGATGGTGTCATGTCATCTTACGGCTCAGCATGGACATTAGATGTTTATGGTGTTTCTGCGCACGGATCTACACCGCATAAAGGTTTAGATGCTATTCGTGAAGCAACTCGCTTAATTGATTATATGGATTATGTAGTTGCCAAAAAAACTGATCCCTTTAGCCCTGCGGTATTTGGTTGCGGCATGATCAATGGCGGTACTATTCCTAATGCGTTAGCAGATCACGTTCAAGCCCGTGGTACTATCCGCTCTATGGATGAAAATACCGACAAAGTATTAAAAGAAAGCTTTAATGAAATCGTAGCGCGTAGTACAGCGGGTGGATTTAAAACAACATTAACAGCGACAGGCTACCCTGCTGTTATTAACCATCCTACGGCTTATCAGCGTTTACTAGAAGCCACTCGCCAATTTTTACCAGAAGAGAATATCGAATCTAACGGTAAACCAATGACGGGTAGTGAAGACTTTAGCTATATGGTGAATGCCACTAAAGGTAAAGTTGGCGCAATGTTCTTTTTAGGCAGTGGTAATCAAGCTAAAGGTATCAATAACTACCTTCATGCTAATCCTTATTTTGTTGATGATGATTGCTTATTAGTGGGTGCACAGATTTTTGTTAATCTGCTAACTCGCAAATAATTACTTATTCTGCCCTAAGCCCGTTTTTTGCCCCCGCAAAAACGGGCTTTTTAGTCCCTCATCTTAACTGAAGATTTATTCTATTATTTTCTCTTTGCTATTTACCGAAATCAGATCAGGTAACCCCTGATACACTTCTTTGCTATGCCATTGGGTTTCCCACTGCTCTGGCATCTGAATAATATTTCTATCAATATGCGGAGCATAAAGTGAAATAAACTCATGCATATAATCTTTCATATGCGTATGTTTACTTAGGCATATATGTGTATAACTGGGCTGTACTAAGTGATCGATATTGATGCACTTTAATGCTTGGCTATCTTCTATTTCATCATAAGCAACCGTGGCAATCACACCAATACCAAGGTGGCGCTTGACATAATATTTAATGATTTCGGTATCTGTCGCCGTCAATGCCACTTGAGGTTTAAGATGGTTTTTATAAAACACTTTATCGAGTTTAGAGCCTCGAGTGAAACCAAACACATAGGTAATAAGGGGATATTGACCAAGTTGTTCAATGGTAACCTGTTGATCATCAGGTAATGATGCAAGAGGGTGATCATAAGGTACTAATAAACTGCGAGTCCAGCGATAACAAGGCAAAGTAATTAAATCTTCATATAAATGCATCGATTCTGTGGCAATCGCAAAATCGACATCGCCATTTTTTACCATTTCTGCTAACTGAGCAGGAGCACCTTGGTGAAAATGGAGTGAAATATTCGGGTAATAGCGGCGAAAATGATCAATGACGTTGGGTAAGGAGTAACGTATTTGCGTATGTGTTGTGGCAATGTGCAAATCTACTTTTTTATTACGATCTTCTTCTGCCACAATACTTTTAATTTTATCAACCTGCCCAAGAATATCGCTAGCTATTTTATGGACCTCTTTCCCCATAGGACTAAGTGCTAATAAATTATTATTTTTACGGACGAATAAAGAAACACTGAGTTCGTCTTCTAATATCTTAAGTTGCTTACTAATCGTTGGTTGTGAGGTATAGAGTTTCTCTGCCGCATTTGTAATGTTAAAGTCATTTCGCACTACTTCAACAAAGCTTTTCAGTTGATTAATATTCATGAGGAGTACCTGGGTTAATTGGCACAAGCATGCCGTTAATTATTGATTTTATAAAAATAATTATTGTTAATATTTATACTACAATGTCATTACTCAAATTATCTGCTCTTATGCCTAGTGGATATTATGACATCTCCTCTCTTTTTGCTCTCTTAATAAGAATAGTGATATCTACTTAATTATCCACTGACTTACCTTATCTATTTGCTAGAATAGAAAAGTGACTGCACCAAATCTAGCAATGACTGTTTTTATTTCTGTGTTTTAGCACAACGAATAATAGATGATTTCATCCACATTAAAGCAGATATTAACTATTTATTATGCATAATTTGACTATCAATATATTATTTCTAATCAAAAAATAAAAACCCAACATAACCCATTGTTATATAATAATATTTACTATTAGCTTTTTATCGCTATCTTCATCTAACTTAATTCAAATTTACAACCATTAACATCATGGATTTTACACAAAAGCCATATTCAGCTATGATATAGGTCACATTTTTTACTTAGAGGCTTCGTTTTGTTATATCAAAACAACGACAAAAAATCCCTAATCTTTCATTTAACCTCATCTATACTTAATAAGTGTTCCATAAGCTATTAGTTCACCCTCACTATTTGACTATGTAGAAGTAAACTGTTTTTTAGTGAATTATTACCACTCTCTTTTCTCGCTATAAAATAGTCACTTCATTTCGTTTAATTATTAATTGAATAACAACAATTTACTAATACCTTAATTGAAAGGTCACTTAATATGAAATTGAAGAAAAAAAGAAACAAACCATTAAGAATCAATGATATAACCATTATTGATGATAGCAAACTTAAAAAAGCCATTACTGCGGCAGCGTTAGGTAATGCAATGGAGTGGTTTGATTTTGGTGTATATGGCTTCTTGGCTTATGTATTAGGTCAAGTGTTTTTCCCTGGTGCATCACCTGGCGTACAAATGATCGCAGCACTTGCGACATTCTCAGTCCCATTCCTTGTTAGACCATTAGGTGGGGTTGTATTTGGTATGTTGGGGGATAAGTTTGGACGACAAAAAGTCTTATCTGTCACCATCATAATTATGGCACTAAGTACTTTTGCTATCGGTCTTATTCCTGGGTATGACACCATTGGAATTTGGGCACCCGTCTTACTGTTATTAGCAAAACTAGCCCAAGGTTTCTCAATTGGTGGTGAGTACTCAGGTGCGGCGATTTTCGTTGCCGAATATTCACCAGACCGTAAACGGGGCTTTATGGGAAGCTGGTTAGATTTCGGCTCTATTGCCGGCTTCGTTATGGGGGCGGGTGTTGTAGTCCTTATCTCAACTATTATGGGTGAAGCTGCATTCCATGAGTGGGGATGGCGTATTCCATTCTTCTTGGCATTACCTTTAGGTCTGATTGGCTTATATTTACGTCATGCCTTAGAAGAAACCCCGGCCTTCCAACAACATGTTGATGAAATGAACAGCGATGATCGTAAATCTATCGAAAATCCGCCACGTGTTTCATTACGAGAAATCGCTTCCAAGTATTGGAAAAGTTTAACGGTATGTGTGGGCTTAGTGATTGCGACTAACGTCACTTACTACATGCTGCTAACCTATATGCCAAGTTATTTATCCCATAACTTAAATTATTCCGCCGATCATGGGGTCTTGATCATCATCGCGATTATGATAGGGATGCTATTTGTTCAGCCTGTGATTGGATTACTGAGTGATAAGATTGGTCGTAAACCTTTTGTTATCGGGGGTAGCGTTGGACTGTTTATATTGGCATATCCTGCCTTTATGATGATTAACAGTGATGAAATCGGCTTAATTTTCTTAGGATTATTAATTCTTGCGGTTTTATTAAACTGTTTTACTGGGGTGATGGCCTCTATTTTACCGGCTATTTTCCCAACCCATATTCGTTATAGTGCCTTAGCTATTGCATTTAATATTTCGGTATTAATTGCTGGTGCCACACCAACAGCAGCGGCTTGGTTAGTTGAAGCGACTGGCAATTTATATATGCCCGCCTATTATCTAATGGTAGTTGCTGTTGTCGGTTTGATAACGGGTATAAAAATGATTGAAACAGCCAACAAACCATTACGCGGAGCAACACCGGCAGCATCAGATAAATCAGAAGCAAAAGAGATTTTATCTGAGCATTATGACAATATCGAACAACGTGTTGAAGATATCGAAGCGGAAATTGAAGCATTACAGAAAAAACGCCAAGCGCTTATCGATCAACATCCAAAATTAGATTAAGAGAGGTTACATGCACTCAGCGCCTGTTCATTTAGTTTGGTTCCGTCATGATCTAAGAGTGACCGATAATAAAGCGCTCTTTTATGCTTGCCAAAATACACAGGCGCAGGTGCATGCCATTTTTACCGTCACGCCTGCACAGTGGAAAGCCCATCATATGGCTTTATCACAGCAGGCGTTTATTCATGATGCATTGCTTAATCTTTCCCATGCGCTAGCTAAATTAAATATTCCACTGACACTTATCATCAGTGATACATATGCTGATGCGGCACAAAGTATTGTGGATTATTGTCAGCAACATCAGGTCACTGCGCTATTTTTTAATCATCAATATGCGCTTAATGAGCAAAACCGTGATAAAAAAGTAATGGAATTACTCGCCCATAACACCACGGTTTATTGTTACCACGATAACGTTTTTGTGCCACCGGGGAATGTCGTGACCCAACAAGGAGAGATGTACAAAGTCTTTACTCCTTTTAGAACCGCATTTTTACGGCTATTTCTGTCGCAAGATAATGCTTCATTACCAGCCCCCGAAATAAGAGCACACCAAAAAGCCGTTTCACCGTTAAGTGCACCACTTTTTGCACTACCAATATCATCAACCAAGATGTTCCCAGCAAGCGAACAAGCAGCGTTACAGCGTTTAAAACAGTTCTGCTATGAAAGGGTGATACATTATGCAAAATGGCGAGATATTCCTGCTATTGATGGAACCAGTCAATTATCCCCTTATCTTGCCATAGGCCTAGTGTCTGTGCGCCAATGTTTTAATCGCCTTTACCAAACAGAGCCTGATTTCTTAGAAAATAACCATTCCAGTGCATTTGTTTGGTTTAATGAGTTAGTTTGGCGCGAGTTTTATCAACATCTAATAGTTGCTAACCCGAGTTTATCCAAACAGATAGCTTTTCAACCATGGACAGAAAATATTCGCTGGCGTAATGACCAAACTGAATTTACCGCTTGGACACAGGGCTTAACAGGCTTTCCTATTATTGATGCCGCGATGCGACAACTGAATCAAACCGGCTGGATGCACAATCGCTTACGTATGCTGACGGCAAGTTTTTTAGTCAAAGATCTATTAATTGATTGGCGCTGGGGGGAAAATTATTTTATGTCACAATTAATTGATGGTGATTTCGCGTCAAATAATGGTGGCTGGCAATGGGCAGCATCAACAGGCACTGATGCTGTGCCTTATTTTCGTATTTTTAATCCGACCACCCAAGGACGTAAGTTTGATCCTGATGGTGAGTTTATCCGCCACTGGCTACCAGAGCTTGCTGATGTCCCAGATCGCGATATCCATACTCCTTCTGAATGGGCAATCAAAACAGGTCACTACCTCGATTATCCACAGCCAATTGTTGATCACGCCAAAGCACGAGTAACTGCAATTGCGTCTTATGAAGAGGCCAAAAAAAGGTAAAATAGCGCGATATTATCTCTCAATCCTTGGCGGGCTATTGTGAAAACACCGATTATTTCTGTTATCGTTCCTATGTTTAATGAGGCATCTCGCATTACGCGATTATTAGAGAGCCTACTTTGCCAAACCTTTCACGACTTTGAAGTGATCATTATAAATGATGGCTCAACGGATAATAGTGTTGACATCGCTATGCTCTATTGCCAACAAGATAATCGTTTTCACCTTTATCACCAAACTAACCAAGGGTTATCTAGCGCGAGAAATACTGGCTTAAAATATGCTCAAGGTGATTGGATAGTCTTTTTTGATAGCGATGATTTTATTAAACCTCAATTACTCGCACATTGGCATCAATTAGCCTGCGAACAACATATCGATGTATTAATTGGCAATGGTGAACGCTATGATGTACATAATCCGCAAAAGCATCAAACTACCATCCATCAACGTCAACCTTATCAACAAGTGATCAGCGGCCAAGAGTGGGTGATCCATGCCGTTACGCAACATCAATGGCCACATTTTGTTTGGTTACAATTTATTCGCCACGAAATAATCAAAAAACATCACCTACGCTTTATTGATGGCCTTTATCATGAAGATATTTTGTGGACGACACAACTTGCACTGGTCACTCAACGTATCGGCTTTGATGATCAACCTCTTTATTACTATTGCGCTAATCCTAACTCTATTACGCGTAAACCTAATCCACAAAAAGAAGCCAAACGCGCACAAAGTTATTTGCAAATTGTTATACAACTCTTGCAGCTTGCAGATAAACAACATCAACCACTATTAGCCAACGCGTTGCGCCAACAAGCACTACGTGAATTTGGCAGTTTCTTTATTCTTTTTCGTAAACGCTGTGATACAAAAAACCAAACCATCATTGCACAGCAATTTAGGACTTATCACCTCTTTCCAGCCCTTAATAAAGGCGCCCAAAATTGGCATCAACGTTGGTTTATTTGCCGTGTTTATTGCGTTCTTTATTGGCACCGTTGGAAAAAAAGATAAAAAAACAGCGCTAAATTTAGCGCTGTTTTACTAATAGAATAACCCAATTGCGACCACTAGCCGGTATTACGCATACCCGCTGCAATACCTGCGATAGTCACCATCAACGCTTGTTCAATACGTGGATCAGACTCGCTATGAGTACGAGAGCGTTGCAATAGCTCTGCCTGTAAGACGTTAAGTGGATCAGTATAAACATTACGCAATGCGATAGATTCAGCAACCCACGGTAAGTCCGCCATTAAATGCTCATCTTTGGAAATCGCTAATACACTCTTAATATCATCAGAGAGTTGTTGACGTAATTTCGCCCCTAATGGCCATAAATTTTCTTCGACTAAACGCTGATCGTAATACTCCGCAAGCCATAGATCCGCTTTTGCATACACCATCTCTAGCATAGCAATACGAGTATTAAAGAAAGGCCAATTCTCACACATATCATCCAATACGGCTTGTTTTCCGTTATCTATCTCATGCTGTAAAGCAGCACCGGCCCCTAACCATGCGGGTAACATTAAACGGTTCTGAGTCCAAGCGAAGATCCACGGAATAGCACGCAATGTTTCAACGCCTCCTGTTGGACGACGTTTAGCTGGTCGAGAGCCTAATGGTAATTTACCTAATTCACCTTCTGGCGTCGCTGCACGGAAATAAGGCACAAAATCTTTTTCGCCTCTGACATAGCCACGATACATCTCGCAAGATACATCAGATAAAGCATCCATAACCTCAATCCAAGCTGTTTTTGGCTCTGGAGGAGGCAATAAATTAGCTTCTAAAATCGCACCAGCATAATGAGCCAAACTACTGATAGTCACTTGCGGTAAGCCAAATTTAAAGCGGATCATCTCCCCTTGCTCTGTCACCCGCAACCCACCTTTTAAACTACCCGGTGGTTGTGATAATAATGCAGCATGTGCCGGCGCACCTCCACGGCCGATAGTGCCTCCACGGCCATGAAATAGCGTTAATGTCACGCCAGATTTCTCACATAACTTAATTAAAGCATCCTGTGCTCGATATTGCGCCCACGATGCCGCCATCACACCCGCATCTTTCGCTGAGTCAGAATAACCAATCATTACCATCTGTTTGTTATCAATTAAATCGCGATACCACGGAATATCAAACAGACGGGTCATCACACTTTCTGCGTTATTTAAGTCTTCTAACGTTTCAAATAATGGTGCTACCGGTAAACGAATATCTGCCCCTGCTTCTTTTAGTAATAGTTTAACGGCTAATACATCCGAAGGGACTTTCGCCATGGAAATCACATAAGAAGCAATAGAATCTTTTGGTGACTCAGCAATTACCCGACAGGTTTCAAATACCTCTTTAGTTGCTTCACTCGGTTGCCAATGAGTAGGGATCAATGGGCGTTTAGAGTTAAGTTCTGTCAGTAAAAACGTCTGTTTTTGCTCTTCAGACCAACTAGCATAATCACCAAGCTCTAAATATTGCGTTAATTCAGACAGCGCTTCGGTATGATTAGTGCTTTCTTGGCGAATATCGAGTCGCACCAGCTGTAATCCAAAACAACGGATACGGCGCAAAGTATCTAATAACTGTCCATTGGCAATAATGCGCATACCACACTGATGCAGTGATTGGTAACAAGCATACAAAGGTTCCCAAAGTGCTGAATTATCAATCAGTAAGCCTTCAGGAGGTAATGATTGCTGACCTTTGATACGTTGTTCCAAATAATCACGAGTCACTTGTAAGCGAGTGCGTAATTGTTTGGCTATTTCACGATAAGGCTCGGCAACATCGGCACCGCCCGCTAATTCGCGTAATTCTGGTGTGCTTTCTGTCATAGACAGCTCAGAAACGAGCACCTGAATATCATTTAAAAATAGATCGGCGGCTTTCCAGCGACTAAGTAATAATGCATGACGGGTAATTTCAGCGGTAACATTTGGGTTACCATCACGATCTCCCCCCATCCATGAAGTAAAGCGAATAGGAGAAGCTTCTACCGGTAAATTGTAGTCAATAGACTCTTCTAACTGTTCATTAAATTCACGTAAGAAAGCAGGCACACCTTCCCATAAGCTATTTTCGACCACCGCAAAGCCCCATTTCGCTTCATCAATAGGGGTTGGGCGAATTTTTCTGATCTCATCGGTATGCCACGATTGCGCAACCAATTGGCGTAAACGGCGCATAATATTGGTACGTTCATAATCGGCAAGATCATCATGATCAAGCTGAGATAAGCAAGTATTGACTTCCACTAGCTTATGAATAAGCGTACGGCGAGCAATTTCCGTTGGATGAGCCGTTAAGACTAATTCAATCGAAATTTGTTCAACGGCTTGTTTGAGTTGCTGATTAGTAAAATTTTTATCTTTCAGCCGTTCAATTAATTTAGCCAATGCCACAGGATTACTTGCCGCCTCGCCATGAGGAGAAATGCTATGGTATTGCTCTGCTACATTAGTCAGGTTTAAGAATTGGTTGAATGCTCTAGCAACAGGTAATAACTCATCATTAGAGAGATTTTGTAAGGTTAATAGTAGCTTTTGTCGCTGAACTTCATTACCTGCTCGTGATGACTTAGATAACTTTCGGATAGATTCCACTTTATCTAAAATTTCTTCACCGAGTGCCTCTTTTATCGTGTCGCCGAGTAGTTTGCCAAGCATGCTGACATTACTACGCATAGCAGAATATTGTTGATTCATAAGACTCCTGACCTTGGCTTTGTGTCGGTAACAACATACTTTTTACTAAGAAAAAGTCATGTCCTTCCAGTTGTGTAATTAATTTTCATTTTTTATGTGACTTTATTGTGATTTTTGTGATAAGCCACACTGCTTTTTACTTATAGCCTACTATTCATATCAGAAAATAAGCGTTTTGGGGGAATTTTCTGAAATTCAATTACGGCTTTAGTGTTATAAGAATGGCTAATATCGACGTTGTTTTTGCTCAATATTAACCATAATAAGGACATTTTTTTGTTTCTTATCGTCTAAGAAGCGTTTTTTACTAGAAAGGGGGAAATAAGTGAAAATTTATCTGGTGAAATATTTAGATGAATTTTTTTAATATTGATAAATTGTCTGGTATTTTTTCTCCAACTTCACCCTATCGATACTTCTTAAATAGAAAAGGCGCTGACTATGCAGCGCCTTGTGTTAACAAATAGCACATTCACTTTTTCAATGAATCAATCTTTTTTTCTACGTTTTCTTTAAGATCAGATGCACCATGTTTTAAATCGTGGGCAACTTCAGATAATTTTTCTTCTGTCCGATGCTTCACCTCCGTCGCTTTATCTTTTAGCTGATCAACATGTTTTTCAATTTTTGACATTAATCGCTCCTTTGTGACTAGAGATGATTTAAGTATAGCCAAGGTTAAAAATAACGACGTGCTGTAGCTCTCATTTTATCACCCTTGATTGGCTTTATTTGCTCGCTTACTTCGTTTAGAGATCTTCTCTAAATAGCCCATCACAAAAGCAGAAAAAACAAAAGTCAGATGTAGCACCACATACCATAATAACTTGTTATCAGGGATATTTTTTAAGTCCATAAACACCCCTAACAAATGAATAGAAGAGATAGCAACAATAGAAGCAGCAACTTTATTTTTCAGCGATTCTGCATCCATGTTACCTAACCAAGAGAGTTTATCCTTCGCGCCTTCGATTTCCATATTGGTAATAAAATTCTCATAACCTGAGAAAATAACCATTATCAATAACCCCCCCACTAATGCCAAATCAATTAGCGATAATAAACGTAAAACTAAATCAGCTTCAGATAAGGCAAATATATTGGGTAAGATCTCGTACATTGACTGAAAAAACTTAATCGTTAATGCCAACAATCCAAGAGATAAGCCAATATAGACAGGTGCAAATAACCAACGAGAGCGATACATCCATTTTTCAACAATTCTATTCATATTTCCTCTCTATCTACACAATTAATCATCATCTTTTTCAGTATAGAAGAGAAAAAAATACACAGAAAACTATCAGCAATAAAAAAATCACTGATAGTTTTGATTAAAAAGAAAATAGTCTTTTACAATAGTTGAGAAAGGCGATTGAGATCAGACTGAATAGCCCCCGCAGTCACATCACGTCCAGCACCAGGACCTCTAATGACTAATGGGTTGTCACGATACCAACGGCTTTCAATAGCAAATAGGTTATCCCCCGGTAATAGTGATGCCAAAGGATGATCTTTTCTCACCGCTTCAACCCCAACCTTCGCTTTGCCGTTAGCATCAAACCGCGCAATATAACGCAGTACCATATCCATCTCATTGGCAGCCACTAAACGTTGTGCCATTTGTTCATTAATCACACTGCTATTTTCAAAGAAGGCTTCTAATGATCCACTTTGCGCTTGAGCAGGAACCAGCGATTCAACACGGACTTGCTCAGGTTCAATATCATAGCCAGCTTCACGGGCTAAAATAATCAATTTGCGCATCACATCTTGTCCTGATAAGTCGATACGCGGATCAGGCTCGGTTAGGCCTTGTTGCCATGCTTGTTCTACCAAATCACTAAAAGGTACGCTGCCATCAAATTGTAAAAATAGCCATGACAATGTGCCGGAGAAAATACCACTGATAGATAAAATCGTATCACCGCTTTCACGTAGATCACGTACCGTATGATTAATAGGTAATCCCGCACCAACTGTCGCATTATATAACCAGTGGCGTCCTGTTTTAGAGAAGGCATCACGAGTTGCGCGATAGCGTAAACTTGATGCTGAGCCAGCGATTTTATTCGCACTAATCACATGAAAGCCATAGCTGGCAAAATCTTCATAACAGGCGGCAAGCTCTTCATTAGCAGTAATATCGACCACCACTAAATCATCAAAAGGATGCGATCTCATCCATAAATGAAGCGACTCTTCACTATGCACTGTTGCTTCATCATCAAAAAAGGCCAGTGCGCGACTAGGATCAATACCTTGGTGATCTAGTAGGCTGCGACGGCTATCTACCACCCCCGCCAGAATAAATTCAAAATCACTACGCGCAGATAATGGCTCCTGTTCACGAGCAAACAGCTCTAACCAACGTGAGCCAATATTCCCTTTACCAAACAGCACTAAACCAATCTGTTTTTCTGCTCTGAATAATGTTTGATGTAAACCTTGCAATAATGAAGCCGTATAGTTACGTAATACCGCAACTAAACTGATGTTATCTTCCGCGTGCCAAATAAACTCTACCGGTTGATCTTTAAGTTGTTGGTAGAAACGGTGGCAATGGAGTGGATTTTTACATACCCCGGCGCCAACTAAAGCAACAAGAGAAAAGCCTTCTCGCAGATGTAATTTACCCGGTAAGGCCGCATCTTGCAGAACATCTAACGCACTATTAGCGACTTCACTGGTATAACACAACTGTAGCAACTGACTATCTCTATCAATACCTGTTGCCAGTGGACGAATTTGTACCCGCTGAAGTAATGCATCCACTTCTTTAGCGATTTGTTCAAAATTTTGATGTGCGGCTAATTGAAGCTCAATTAAACAAACATCATCATGGCTAGTGACAATTTTTGCCCCTGTGCCAGATGCTAATACCCGTTCAATTCGAGTTGAACCCTGCTCTGGTTGGTAACTGCAACGTAATTGTAAATCGATATTGCTCCCTGAGACGGGTTGTAGTGTGCGTGTATGCAAAACAGGTGCCGCTAATCTTGCCAGCTCGCTCGCCTCATCTAAACGTAATAACGGTAGCAAACAGGCATCTTTCACTTTTCGGGGATCGGCACTATAAACCCCTGCAACATCGCTCCAAATGGTCACTTTACCCACATCCGCTAAAGCACCTACTTGGGTCGCTGAGTAGTCACTACCATTACGGCCTAATAGCACCGTCTCACCCTGTTGATTACGACTAATAAAACCCGTTACCACAAAGCGACATTGAGGATATTTAGCCAGCAGTGATTGTAACAAAGGACGCGATAAGGCTTCATTAACTTGAGGCTGTGCGGCGCGCTCTGCACATAAAAACTCTCGCGCATCTAACCACACACTAGGTAAACCCTGCTCCGTTAATAAGCTTGCCATTAATCTCGCTGACCAAATTTCACCATGACCAACGACTTCAGCATAAGTTGCATCCGTTATCGGCTTATCAAGTAAGTAACTTAGTCTTTCTAAATCAGCAATAAAGGCCTGTGAAAGAGCTTGTGCATGCTCTTTTGATAATAATCCTTCAATCAAGGATAGCTGATAACGACGTAATTCTTGCTGAGCTTGATGGGCAGAAATACGATCACTTTGACTCAGTTTTAACCAGTTAATCAGCTGATTTGTTGTCGAGCCTGCTGCAGAAACCACCATTAAATCATTAGGTTGGCTATAATTTGTCATGATATTCACGACTCGCTGATAACATTTTATGTCTGCAAGACTGCTACCACCGAATTTATGTAACTGACGGCAAGTTGGTTGCGCCTGTTGTTTAATCGCCACTACGCTCATGATCCATGGTTACCTTTTCGTTGCTGCATTAAACGCATTTTGTAAATCGTTGATGAGATCCAGACTATCCTCAATCCCCACGGAAATGCGCAATAAAGCGTTACTGATCCCAGCGGTTTTTCTCGCTTCTTCAGACATTCCTGCGTGTGTCATGGTCGCCGGATGACAAATTAATGTTTCTACACCACCTAAAGACTCTGCCAGTGTAAAGAGTGTTAAATGAGATAAAAAGGATTTAATTGCTTCAATCCCCCCTTTTAACTCAAAACTTAACATCGCACCAAAACCTTGTTGCTGTTTTTTCGCTATCGCGTGACCGACATGATGTTCTAGTGCTGGGTAATAAATTTTATCCACTAAGGGTTGTGTTTGTAGATAAGCCACCAATGCTTGAGTATTTTCTTGTTGTAATCGAATTCGTGGTACTAAGGTTCTGATCCCTCGTAATAACAAATAACTATCAAACGCCCCAGCAGTAACACCAATATTATTTGCCCACCAGCTTAAATCCTCAAGCTGTTTCCTACACTGACTAATCACAACACCCGCGACAAGATCAGAATGCCCATTAAGATACTTAGTGCAAGAATGCACCACTAAATCAGCCCCTAAAGCCAATGGCTTTTGCAATACCGGGCTCATAAAGGTGTTATCCGCCACCACCAACGCCCCAACTTGGTGAGCTAATTGGCTTATTTTCTCAATATCAGTGATGCGCAATAGTGGATTACTGGGTGTTTCAATAAATACTATTTTTGGTGCTAATGCCAACGCCTGTTGTAACGCTTGCTCATCGTTTTGATCAACAAATACCACACGATAAGCACCACGTTGCTGCTGACTATTAAACAGACGATAACTGCCCCCATAACAATCATGGGGCGCCACAATGACATCACCCGGTTTTAAAAAAGTCGTACAAATTAAATGAATTGCTGACATCCCACTGCTAGTAACAACCGCTCCCACCCCACCTTCAAGCTCTGCTAACGCATTTTGCACCATATCGCGCGAGGGATTGCCCCGACGAGAGTAATCATGTTCACGAGGTTGATTAAATGCTAAGAAATTATAGGTGCTAGAAAGATAGATTGGCGGTACAACACAGCCATATTGCTTATCTTCATTAAGCCCATTGTGAATGGCAATGGTTGCGGTTTTCTTCGTCATACAGACACCTTGTTACAGCGCTAAGTGGAAAAGTCTCTTACAGCATATCCAATTAGACACCAAGACGTCAATACATCTAGACATCTAAACTCCTTTACGGATAGACCAACAAATGGAATAATATAAATATTAAGGATATCGCCAGGTAACTATTGCTTTTTCTCACACCTTTAGCCAGTAACAGTCGGTGGTTTTAGAAAAGTCATGATAAACTGGCATGGCTCGTCAGAATAGGGCATCAACCCTAAACTGGCTTCAACTAAATGATATTAATTAAGGTAATCCATGGCTGAATGGAACGGTGAATATATCAGCCCTTACGCTGAGCATGGTAAAAAAAGCGAACAAGTCAAAAAAATTACAGTTTCAATCCCATTGAAAGTGCTAAAAATTTTGACAGATGAGCGCACTCGTCGTCAGGTCAATAACCTAAAACATGCCACCAATAGTGAATTATTGTGTGAAGCATTTTTACACGCATTTACCGGACAGCCTCTCCCCAATGATGAAGACTTACGCAAAGAGCGTAACGATGAAATCCCTGAAGAGGCAAAAGAAATAATGCGCCAGCGGGGTGTTGATCCCGAGACTTGGGAATATTGATCAGAAATTATTTTTGATAGCAAAAATATAACCAGAAGCCCAAAGCCAACACTTTGGGCTTCAATTTATGCATTACTCTAGACGAGAGATACGCGAACTCGCTTCATCCAGATGATTGCGTAACGCGTTAAGGCAGGGAGAAAAATTGTCAGAAAGAGCATGACAATGAGTAAGCAAAGTATAAAACTGCTCTGCGAGTGCTAAACTCTCCCGCCAAATTTCA
This sequence comes from Proteus sp. MB838, assembly GCF_054767435.1. Taxonomy (NCBI): domain Bacteria; kingdom Pseudomonadati; phylum Pseudomonadota; class Gammaproteobacteria; order Enterobacterales; family Morganellaceae; genus Proteus; species Proteus sp. MB838. The sequence continues at coordinate 110,136 of NZ_BAABMO010000005.1, read as the reverse complement.
CGGCTGATCCCATCAAGTAATGTCGCCGGTCGCAGTGTGTTGACTATTTCTCCTCCTACTTTAGGCGCAAATCCCATTGGTAGAATATCGTAAGCAGGCGCAAGCGCATATGGTCGGCCATGGAGACTAATAAACGATAAATTGCCATGGTGCATGTCAGTATTTCCAATCAACATACCAAATGCCCAACGTCGCATTGTACTTACCGAGGCATCAGGCTGAACCTGTTTTTGCTCAATTAACGCATCAACTAACACAGGCCATGGCTCTCTTGCTCGCCCGACAAACTGTGCATCTAATGCTTGTAAAGAAAAAAGTCCGACACGACCTAGAGCACCTACACGGTCAAAACGCGGTATTTCAAGAAAACGTTGCCCTTCAAAATCAAAAATTTCTGTTTCAACGCCTAGCACCTTTAAGGCAAGATGCTCAGCTTGCAGGAGATCACGCCAACGCTCGCTGATAGCATTATTGTCAGAAGCCGTAAATTTAACGATGACATGGCCTCTATCGGTATAGGTACAAAATTTGGGTTGTTCGCCACCTGCGGATGAGCCAGGATCTTCCCCTGAACTAACCGCTCGAGCTAATGTTGGGTAAGTTGTTGAACGAGCAACCACAGCAGGTATCGGCATCGCCAAAAAATGTTTTTTTGCCTGTTCCCCTATTAACAAATTTCCCACTGCATCATGACCGTGAGCAATTAAAGCTCTGATAATATCTGTGTCAGACCAACTGTCTGGATTATGTGGTAAACCCAACTCAGCGGAATAAGTCGCAGCATAAGCACATCCAAGATACCCTTGTGGACGCATATCAAATAACCACCACGGCAATCCTTCGCTATACCGATTGACATTATCAACCTGCTCCATAACAAAACCGGCTGGATAAACTGGTGTCAATTTACCCAACAATTTAATTTTACCTTCTTCATTTATGCGATAAATGGGTACAGAGTTGAAGCCACGCGAACCATCACGTAAAGCATATTGAATAGAACGACCCGAGCCAATTTGAACAATATCATTAGACAACATTTTTAATGCCCTCGACAGGGTTGGCTGACTAATATTCATAATATTAGCTAGTTGCCTTGCTGGCTCAGGTCCATTACGTAGTATTTTTCGTATGACTTCTGCTCGTTGTGTCATGATATTAGCTACTTATAAATAGGTTAATGAATAGATAAATGAATAGGATTATGAATAGATAATTTATCAGCTGTGATCTGTCTTGTCACTATTAAAAGCGCGAACATTGGCGACGATATTACATAAAAAATGCATACAAAAGGGCGCTATCGCTTTGAGGTATATTCGATATGTTATTTTATCATTGGGAGGTCATGCTAGGTGATGAATAGAGATAGGGAAAGCTTACTATCAATAATAAAAGATCAAGCGGTTAAAGTGTGATACAAAGTGACCATAATTTGGACGATACACAATAACAAAAAGCCCAAAGCAAATACTTTGGGCTTTCTTCAATTCCGTTTTCCCTACACGTTTTCAGTGTTACCTGAAAAGTTGTGGTAACAAATATCTTATTTGCTGCCTGGGATTTTGAAACGTTTGTTGAACAGATCAACACGACCACCGGTTGCAACATCACGTTGTTTACCAGTATAGAATGGGTGGCATTTATCACAAACGTCCAGATTCAGGTTGTGGCCTGCTGTGGAGTTGATTTTCATAACGTTACCGCAAGAACAAGTTGCAGTAATTTCTTCGTATTTAGGATGAATATCTTTTTTCATGGAAAACCTCTGCTAAGGCCGTGTCGCTATTCAGCCCTCAGCCGAACACCACACGTCGTGTTGATTGAATTAAATTGTTTGGTATTTTATCTACCAAAGGGGGCGGATCATACAGAATATCCGCCAAACGCGCAATGAAATCTGCACACTTTTTGTGATATTCTTAATACTATCTTTTCGCTAAAACACTCGGAAACCCTGATATGACTATAGTTCAGGTAATATTACCTGTACCACTGTTTTCTTCCTTTGACTACCTGCTTCCAGAAGGTTGTGCCATGCCAACAATAGGTTGTCGCGTGGTCGTTCCCTTTGGCAAACAGCGTCGCTCTATCGGTATTGTTAAAGGTTTTAGTTCACACAGTGAGTTTCCCATTGAAAAACTGAAACCTATTGAAGAAGTACTTGATACAGAGACTCTGTTTCCGGGGATCTTATGGGATATGCTTAATTGGGCAAGTGCTTATTATCATTATCCTTTAGGTGAAGTTCTCTTTCATGCGATGCCAATTCTACTACGACAAGGGAAACCGGCTGAATTTACGCCCTTATGGCAATGGTATGCCACTCAAGAGGGAGAAGCGCTTGATCTTAACAGTCTAAAAAGCGCTAAAAAGCAACAACAAGCTTTAGCGGCACTACGCCGTGCCCCTTTGTATCGCCACCAGTTAGATGAATATGAAATTACAACAGCGACACTAAATAACTTAAAAAAGAAAGCATTAGCGGATTTACGTCCTATTCAACCCGCCCCTATACAGTGGCAAAGCACTTTTGCCGTACAAGGCGAACGATTTAAACTTAATGCCGAACAGGCGGTTGCTGTTGGTGCTATCACGGCACAAGCAGACCAATTTTCGCCTTGGTTATTATTGGGGATCACCGGCTCTGGTAAAACAGAAGTGTATCTCAGTGTACTTGAAACTATTCTCGCTCAAGGTAAACAGGCACTGATCTTAGTCCCTGAAATAGGTTTGACCCCACAAACCATTCGCCGTTTTAAAGCACGTTTTAATGCCCCCGTCGATGTTCTTCACTCCGGACTCAACGATACGGAACGCCTTGCGGTATGGCTACGAGCGAAACGGGGAGATAATGCCATTATTATCGGTACGCGCTCGGCATTGCTCACCCCTTTTCAGCAATTAGGGATTATTATTATTGATGAAGAGCATGATGGCTCTTATAAGCAACAAGATGGCTGGCGTTACCATGCACGGGATTTAGCGGTCTTTCGCGCCAAGCAAGAAAATATTCCTATCGTGATGGGCACTGCCACCCCATCGATTGAAACCAGCTATAACGTTGCACAAAAAAAATATCAACAACTGACGTTAACGCAACGGGCGGGAAATGCTAAACCTGCCACAGAGCATTTAATCGACCTAAAAGGGCAACCGCTCACAACCGGACTCTCTCCAACACTCATTAAAGCCATAAAAGAGCATCTTAATGCCGGAAATCAAGTGATGTTGTTTTTAAATCGCCGTGGCTTTGCGCCTGCGTTACTCTGCCATGAGTGTGGTTGGATTGCCGAATGCCCTCGCTGTGATCACTATTATACCTTACATCAAAAACACGGCATGCTACGTTGCCACCAGTGTGATAGCCAACGTCGTATTCCATCACAATGCCCTCAATGTGGTTCAACTAATTTAATGCCAGTAGGATTGGGCACAGAACAACTTGAACAAGGCATTGGCGAGTTATTTCCTAATACCCCGATCACCCGTATTGATAAAGATACCACCAGTCGTAAAGGAGCATTAGAGCAACAACTAGAAGACATCTATCAAGGTGGATCACGTATTCTAATTGGCACACAGATGTTGGCTAAAGGTCACCACTTCCCAGACGTTACGCTGGTGGCGCTACTTGATGTTGATGGTGCTTTATTTTCTAGTGACTTTCGTGCTGCTGAACGTTTTGCTCAGCTTTATACTCAAGTATCAGGTCGTGCAGGAAGAGCCGGGAAACAAGGTGCCGTCTATTTACAAACTCACCAACCCGATCACCCACTATTATTAACGCTGTTAGAAAAAGGCTATGATGCTTTTACTAAAGAGGCGTTACAAGAGCGACAAGCAACCTTTTTACCCCCTTATTCCAGCCATATTATGATCCGCTCTGAAGATCATAATAACCAAAAAGCCCCCCAGTTTTTACGCCAGCTTAAACAGTTCTTCGAGCAACACCCGATGAGAGATAGTCATTTATGGGTGATGGGCCCCATTCCGGCCATTCAGGCAAAACGAGGAGGAAATTTCCGTTGGCAACTATTATTGCAACATCCTTCAAGGGGTTATTTACAAAAGTTAATGTCTGTTACTTATCCTCAGATAGTGGCGCTTCCTGAGAGTAAAAAAGTGAAATGGAATATTGATGTTGATCCAACAGATTGCTAAGCCTACTGATATTTAGCGCACTTATAATTCAAAACTATTTATCAATTTTGCGAACTACCTCATAAAAACGATTGGTATCACACTTTTTATGCAAACTAGGTAACAGTATCTATTCAAAAAGTGGGTAAAATAACAATTTAGAATATTTCTTGAATTAAAAAACCGTCGCATCTTTGTATTTTGGACAACGACGGTTTTTTTGCAACAAAAAAGCAATCGTTTAACCAAACCATCAGTACGGAGGTATGGGGTTTGCAACAGAATAATAAAGAGAGCGCACAAGCAACAATGAAAGATGTTGCTTTTGCTGCTGGCGTGTCAACAGCCACGGTGTCACGCACATTAATGAATCCAGAAAAAGTATCCTCACAAACCCGTCAAAAAGTTGAGCAAGCTGTTCTTGACGTGGGTTATTACCCACATAATTTGTCAAAAAACCTGAAACGTAACGAGTCAAAAACGATCCTCGTGATCGTCCCTAACATCAGTGATCCCTTTTTTACAGATGTTGTATGTGGCATTGAAGAAACCGCAGCTCAACACGGCTATCTCGTATTAATTGGTGACTGCAAACACCAACAAAAACATGAAAATGCCTTTATTAATTTAATTATTACTAAGCAGATTGACGGCATGTTACTGCTTGGCTCTCATATCCCTTTTGATGTTTCTAAAGAAGAGCAAAAAAATCTTCCTCCTATGATCATGGCAAATGAATTTGCGCCAGAGCTTGAATTGCCAACCGTTCATATTGATAATTTGACTGCTTCTTTTAGAGCCACCCACTATCTACAACAGATGGGACATAAGCGTATTGCCTGTATTACTGGCCCTGAAGATATGCCACTATGTCGTTATCGCTTACAAGGTTATATTCAAGCTATGCGTAGAACCGGTGTCCCTCTACGCGAAGATTATATTATTAGAGGTGATTTTACCCACGAAAGCGGTGCAGAAAGTCTGAAAAAGTTAATTTCGTTACCTGAACCACCGACAGCGGTATTTTGTCATAGCGATATTATGGCGATTGGTGTGATGTGGCAGGCTAAAAAACTTGGCTTACAATTACCTGACGATCTCTCTGTGATTGGCTTCGATAACCTTGATATTACGCGCTATAGCGAGCCTGCATTAACCACCATGGAACAGCCACGTTACCAAATTGGTCGTCAATCCATGTTGTTACTGCTTGATCAGTTACAAGGTAGACCTGTTGCACCCGGCTCTCGCCTATTAGATTGTGAGTTAATAGTAAGAGAAAGTGTCTGTCGGCTTAAAAGCTAGGCAAAAGACACTATGTTAAGTAACATATCGGTTGTGATACCTATTCATTTAATTATCAGCGAATCGAACTGTGGCACAACGAGACTATGTGGGACGAGGACAGTCATCTGCTCGTCGTAAAAAGACAACGAAAGGCAAAGGTAAAAAGGCGGCCAGTGGGTTGCCTTTAACCACACTTATTGTAGCAATTGCGCTTGTGGCGCTATTTGTTGGCGGCCTCTATTTTATTACCCATAATAAAAAAGAGGTTGTCGAACCAACGTCATCAAGTGCAGGGCAACAACCAACTAACAACTTACCACCTAAACCGCAAGAGCGTTGGCAATATATCAAAGAGCTCGAGAATCGACAGGTGGGGAACCCATTACAGCCACCAGCGACCTCTTCAGGGAGCCAGATTAATCCGAAAGCGACACTTTCACCGGAGCAATTACGTTTTTTACAACAAATTGAAGCGGATAAACGTCAACCGGCGGTAGAGTTACCAGAAGTGCCTTATAACGGTGAAGTACCACGTTCACAGGTTGTCATTACCCCACCGACAACTACCGCACCTTCGGTACAACCCTCGCAACCTTCAGCACCGGTAAAACAGGAGCCTGCACCTGCGATAACGACACCAAAACCTGCGACGACTGAAGCGCGCTTTTTAGTCCAATGCGGTTCATTTAAAACCAATGAACAAGCCGAATCTGTACGCGCAACCTTAGCATTTTCCGGTATCGAAAGCCGTGTGACCAAAGGAAATGACGGCTGGATCCGCGTTTTATCTGGCCCATTTAATAAAGAGCAAGCCAATACGCTAAGCCGTCAAGCTGCAGGCGCAGGTGTATCAGGTTGTATTCTTCGTACTGCGGGGGGTTGAAAAATAAAATTTCTCCCCCACCTATAAATCTAATTCACATAATGGGCTGTGTTTTTTCTGATATTAAAGCACAACCCACTTCTTTTTATTGATAAACCAGGGGCTGACTCATGACTACAATCGTAAGTGTTCGCCGTAATGGCCAAGTCGTAATCGGTGGTGATGGACAGGCGACGATGGGTAATACCGTCATGAAAGGCAATGTTCGCAAAGTACGCCGTCTTTATAACGACAAAGTGATTGCGGGATTTGCCGGCGGCACTGCTGATGCTTTCACGCTTTTTGAACTTTTTGAGCGTAAATTAGAGCTCCATCAAGGCCATTTAACTAAAGCCGCTGTTGAACTTGCGAAAGATTGGCGTACAGACAGAATGTTACGCAAACTAGAAGCATTACTGGCTGTGGCAGACGAAACAACATCTTTGATTATCACCGGTAACGGTGATGTTGTGCAGCCAGAAAACGATCTGATTGCTATTGGTTCTGGTGGCCCTTATGCACAAGCAGCGGCGAGAGCGATGTTAGAAAACACCGATCTAAGTGCACGCGAAATTGCGGAAAAAGCACTGAATATTGCCGGTGATATCTGCATCTACACCAACCATAATGTCAACTTTGAAGAAATCTCTTCAAAAGAGTAAGGATTTGAGAGCATGTCCGAAATGACTCCTCGCGAAATTACCAGCGAACTCGACAGATTTATTATTGGTCAAGATAAGGCCAAACGTGCGGTTGCTATTGCACTGCGTAACCGCTGGCGTCGCATGCAGCTTGATGAAGCGCTGCGTCATGAAGTAACCCCAAAAAATATTTTGATGATTGGACCTACAGGGGTAGGTAAAACTGAAATTGCACGTCGTTTAGCAAAATTAGCCAATGCACCTTTTATCAAAGTCGAAGCCACAAAATTCACTGAAGTGGGTTATGTAGGTAAAGAAGTCGATTCTATTATCCGCGATTTAACTGATTCTGCTGTTAAAATGGTACGTAGCCAAGCGATTGAAAAAAATCGTTACCGTGCTGAAGAAATGGCAGAAGAGCGTATTCTTGATGTACTGATCCCACCAGCAAAAAATAACTGGGGAGTCACAGAATCGGCATCATCCTCAGAGCCTTCAGCAGCGCGCCAAGCGTTCCGTAAGAAACTCCGTGAAGGCCAATTAGACGACAAAGAGATTGAAATTGAATTAGCGGCTACCCCAATGGGTGTTGAAATTATGGCACCTCCAGGCATGGAAGAGATGACTAATCAATTACAATCCATGTTCCAAAATTTAGCGGGACAAAAGCAAAAAGCGCGTAAGATGAAAATCAAAGAAGCGTTTAAACTGATTGTCGAAGAAGAAGCCGCTAAACTGGTTAATCCTGAAGAGTTAAAACAACAAGCCATCGATGCAGTTGAGCAACATGGTATCGTGTTTATTGATGAAGTAGATAAAATCTGTAAACGTGGTGGTCAAAGCTCTGGCCCTGATGTTTCTCGTGAAGGTGTACAACGTGACCTATTACCACTGGTAGAAGGTTGCACCGTATCCACTAAGCACGGTATGGTGAAAACAGACCATATTCTGTTTATTGCCTCAGGCGCATTCCAAGTCTCTAGTCCTTCTGACTTAATTCCTGAGTTACAAGGCCGTCTGCCTATTCGTGTTGAACTACAAGCACTGACTGCAGAAGATTTTGAGCGTATCCTTACTGAGCCAAATGCATCATTAACAAAACAGTATCAAGCTTTAATGGCTACCGAAGGGGTAAGCATTAACTTTAGCCAAGACGGTATTCGCAAAATTGCCGAATCTGCTTGGCGTGTAAATGAAACCACTGAAAACATTGGTGCACGTCGTCTACATACGGTATTAGAGCGTTTAATGGAAGAAATTTCCTATGATGCGAGTGAACGTCAAGGCGAAACTATTCTTATTGATGCAGAATATGTGAAACAGCATCTGGATGAGCTTGTAGCAGATGAAGATCTGAGTCGATTTATTTTATAATCAACTTATGCGATCCTTAATCAGCAATATTAACGTGGGAGGCTTGCCTCCCATTCTTATTTTTATAATAACAACGAACATGAGTATTGAATTTCAGCATGAGCGCTCAACATTCCATTAGCCGGACACAAGCCTGGCTTGAAAGTTTACGACCCAAAACCCTACCTTTAGGGTTAATTGCTATTGTGACAGGCTCCGCCTTAGCGTATTGGACGGGTCATTTTGAGCTACCTATTGCATTACTGGCGATTTTAACTGCTGGCACACTACAAATTCTCTCTAACTTAGCGAATGACTATGGTGATGCCGTTAAAGGGACAGATACTGAAGAGCGATTAGGGCCACTGCGTGGAATGCAAAAAGGGGTGATCACCCCTGTTCAAATGAAAAAAGCCTTAATTATCAATGTAATTATCTCCTGTGTTTCAGGTATCGCCTTGATAATTGTCGCCTGTAAAAAACCCGAAGATGCTATTGGCTTTTTAGTGATGGGCTTATTGGCTATCGTGGCTGCCATTACCTATACCGTAGGGAAACGCCCTTATGGCTATATGGGATTGGGCGATATTTCGGTATTAATTTTCTTTGGCTGGCTAAGTGTGATTGGCACTTATTATTTGCAAGCTAATGCTTTTAATATTGTGACACTACTGCCTGCCACCGCCTGCGGACTGCTCTCGGTCGCAGTACTTAACATTAACAATATGCGTGATCTTGAAAACGACATTCAAGCCGGTAAAAATACCTTGGCGGTGCGTTTGGGGGCTTCTGGCTCACGGATTTACCACACCTGCGTGATTGCCATAGCCATTATCTGTTTGATTGTGTTCACCCTGATTTATATGCACCATTGGACGGCGTGGCTATTTTTATTAGCCGTTCCCATGCTATTACTGCATATTAAACGCGTTAATGCCGATCTTAGTGGCGAAGCCATGCGACCACTGCTTGAACATATGGTCAAAGCGGCGCTGTTAACCAATATTCTTTTTTCTTTAGGTTTAGTTTTAGAGTAATTTACCGCTATTGTTGATTTGACTCACTGAATTGTCAGTGAGTCTTTTGCCAACACCCCCTGTTAAGGGATATACTGGACTTTCCTGAGGCAACCTGACGTAAATCCTATGAAATATGATACTTCTGAACTCTGTGATATCTATCAAGAAGATATCAATGTCGTAGAACCGCTTTTCTCAAACTTTGGTGGTCGTAGCTCTTTTGGTGGACAAATTACCACTGTCAAATGTTTTGAAGATAATGGTCTGCTTTATGACTTACTAGAAGAAAACGGTAAAGATCGTATTCTATTAGTTGATGGCGGAGGCTCTGTCCGCAAAGCGCTAGTCGACGCTGAATTGGCGCAACTGGCGGTACTCAACGAATGGGAAGGTATTGTTGTTTATGGTGCAGTACGCCAAGTGGACGCTTTATCTGAGCTTGATTTAGGCATTCAAGCGATGGCTGCCATTCCTGCAGGTTGCCCAAGTGACGGCATCGGCGACAGTGATATCCGCGTAAACTTTGGTGGTGTTACTTTCTTCTCTGGTGATTACCTTTATGCTGATAATACTGGCATTATCTTATCTGAAGAGCCTTTAGGCTTAGATGATGACGATTTAGATGATAATTTATTAGAAGAATAATAGACCATTCTCTTATTAACAAAGATAACGCATAAAGCGACAAAAGCCACTTTATCAGTGGCTTTGTTTTTAACTGGTGAAAACGGTGGACGATTATTGTACGTCTTCCATTTTTCCTAGCAGAGCACGTAAACGCTCTTGCCAGCTTGATTGCTCTTGTTTCAGCTCTTCGTTTTCACGAACCAAAGCTTCTCTTGATTCTCTTGCGCCCTGCACTTCTTGATTCAGTGCATCATTTTTCTCTTTTAGCTCTTCAATTTCCATCTGTAATAATGTGATGGTATCTAGTGCTTGTTGTACTTTTGACTCTAATTTTTCAAAAACTTCAAATGACATACTGTAATCCCCCATATAATCGATACTCCCGATTGTAAGTAGCCTATCAACAACTGTCTAGCATCTTCCGTGGAATTACCTGCTTTTTTCAATTTAACAAAAATACTGGTCTGATCACACTCCTAGTGTTGTACAAGTCACTATTTAAGAGCGTTTTCACTCATTTTCATGATGGGACACACAAAATTCAATTTCGCTTATTCTCGTTTACGCTCATTAACGATAAATTTACAGTTATCTTTTCAATACGAAAAGAATACTAACAATTAAAATCACCCTCTTTCAGGATAGAATATATGAGCCAGACGAAAACCTCTCTTATGGGTCAATGCATTTCCGAGTTTATCGGTACTGCATTGCTAGTCTTCTTTGGTCTTGGTTGTGTTGCAGCAGCACGTATCGCAGGCGCTCAACTCGGTCTTTGGGAGATAAGTATTATCTGGGGCTTAGGTGTTGCCTTAGCCGTTTACCTTACTGCGGGTACCTCTGGTGCTCACCTCAACCCGGCGGTCACAGTCGCATTCTGGTTGTTTGCGTGCTTTGAACGTAAAAAAGTTATCCCTTATATTGTTGCACAAATGTTAGGTGGTTTTTTTGCCGCCGCTGTTGTGTACTTTATGTATTACAATTTATTTATCGACTACGAACAGGTCAACGGAATTGTACGAGGATCACAAGAAAGCCTCTTTACTGCGGGCGTCTTCTCTACTTACCCAGCAGCCCAAATCTCTGTGATCCACGCATTTTTTATCGAAGTAATTATTGCCGTTATTCTCGTTGGCTTAATTTTAGCCTTAACAGATGATGGTAACGGTGTACCTCGTGGGCCTTTAGCGCCATTACTTATCGGTATTCTGATTGCGGTTATCGGTGGTGCATTTGGCCCATTAACTGGATTCGCCTTAAACCCTGCCCGTGATTTTGGGCCAAAATTAGTCGCATTCTTTGCCGGATGGGGTGATATTGCTTTAACAGGTGGACGCGATATTCCTTATTTCTTAGTCCCACTCATTGCTCCAATGATTGGGGGTATTTTAGGCGCACTTGCTTATCGTAAACTTATTGGCCGTCACTTACCTTGTGATACCTGCAAAATTGAAAACGACAAATAACGATGCAAGCAATATCGTTGATTATGAAAACAGGTTACTAACATGACAACAGAAACAAACAAATCGAATAGTGAAAAAAAATATATCGTTGCTCTGGATCAGGGAACAACCAGTTCACGCGCTGTCGTAATCGATCATGACGCCAACATTGTTAGCATCTCACAACGCGAATTTACCCAAATTTATCCTAAGCCCGGCTGGGTTGAGCACGATCCAATGGAAATTTGGGCAACTCAAAGTGCAACGCTAATTGAAGTATTGGCCAAAGAAGACATCCCTTCTGATCATGTTGCCGGTATCGGTATTACCAACCAACGTGAAACGACTATCGTCTGGGAAAAAGAGACCGGTAAACCTATCTATAATGCTATTGTGTGGCAATGTCGCCGTACTGCAGACTTTTGTACTCGCTTAAAAGATCAAGAAGGGGTTGAAGAGTACATTCGTCAAAATACTGGGCTTATGGTTGACCCCTATTTTTCAGGCACCAAATTAAAATGGATCCTCGATAATGTTGAAGGCGCTCGTGAAAGAGCAGAAAAAGGAGAGTTACTCTTTGGTACCGTTGATACTTGGTTAGTCTGGAAAATGGCACAAGGTCGTGTTCACGTAACAGATTATACCAACGCTTCACGTACTATGTTGTTTAATATTCACTCTTTAGATTGGGATCAAAAAATCCTCGATCTGCTGAATATTCCCCGCAATATGCTACCTAAAGTGGTGCCTTCTTCTGAAGTTTATGGTCAAACCAACATTGGTGGTAAAGGTGGTACACGTATTCCTATCGCCGGTATGGCTGGTGACCAACAAGCGGCACTCTATGGTCAGCTCTGTGTACAAAGCGGTATGGCAAAAAACACCTACGGAACAGGCTGCTTCTTGCTGATGAATACAGGTAAAGAAGCCGTGCGCTCTAACCACGGTCTATTAACCACTATCTGCTGTGGCCCACGTGGTGAAGTAAACTATGCCTTAGAAGGTGCGGTCTTCGTCGGTGGTGCTTCCATTCAGTGGCTACGTGATGAGCTAAAATTAATTGATGAAGCAACTGACTCAGAATACTTTGCCACTAAAGTTAATGACACCAACGGTGTTTATGTCGTACCTGCATTTACTGGCTTAGGCGCACCTTATTGGGATCCGTATGCCCGTGGCGCTATCTTCGGTTTAACCCGTGGCGCTAACCGTAATCATATTATTCGAGCTACTTTAGAATCTATCGCTTATCAAACCCGCGATGTCCTTGATGCGATGCAAGCAGACTCCGGAGCACGCTTACAAGCACTACGTGTAGATGGTGGTGCCGTTGCCAATAACTTCTTAATGCAGTTCCAATCTGACATCTTAGGTACCCGTGTTGAACGTCCTGTGGTACGTGAAAGTACTGCGTTAGGGGCTGCGTTCCTTGCAGGCCTTGCGGTAGGTTTCTGGTCTGATCTGGAAGAGGTAAAAAATAAAGCTGAGATTGATAAAGAGTTCCGCCCAGGTATTGAAACCACAGAGCGTAATTATCGTTATAACGGCTGGAAAAAAGCGGTTGCCCGCGCACAAGAATGGGAAGATCGCGGTTAATCGCTAATTCCCCCCTATGAGAGAGAAGTCGCCTAGGCGACATAAAACAAATGCCGATAGTAGGTATTACACTATCGGCATTTTTATTGGCGAAAACTTAAAGGCAGTCATTAAACCGTATTCTGCTGATGACTAAAACGGTGTGATAACGGGATCCAACACAACATAATAGCCACTGACATAATAAACATAATCATTCCTAAGCTAAATTGATTATGTTGTGGCAATAGTGCAGAGAACCAGGTTGCTATCCCTGAGCCAACATTTTGCAATCCGCCCACCAACGCACCAGCCGCTCCGGCTAAATAAGGGAATGGCTCCATCGCCCCTGTCGTTGCCAGCGGAAATAGCATCCCAGCGCCAAAGAAAAACAGGGCAGCGGGCACCAGTAAAGTCCAAATATTAATAATATTCAGCCAGCCGGGAAGCCACATTAAAATACCTGCCGCTACACAGCAAAATACGGAGTGCCACATCAATTGCACAAAGGTTTTACCTTCACGCCCTGCGTACCACGCACCAAAGAAGGCCGCGGGAATAGGTAAAATAAATAGAATACTGATAGTAATACTATTTAAACCCAACACGCCTCCCATCAACACACCGCTGGAAGCTTCAAATACGGCAATACCTGATAATGCACAAATCAACATGATCAAAAGGGCACTAAAAGTACTGTTGGACAGCAATAAATAAAAAGATGACAACATACTGCGTCTTTCTGCCTGTACAGGTCGGGTTTCTGGCATCCAGTGATACATACTAAAGAGTACACTTCCTCCTAATAATAATAGGAAGATATAACAGGCATGCCAGCCAAAGAAGTGCGCCACCACCCCACCGATCATCGGCGCTAATAGTGGGCTGACTAACACCCCCATATTTAATAAGCTATTGGCATAGCGTAACGCAGTACCGGTATAGAGATCACGAGGCTGAGTACGGGTCATTACCCCTGCTACCCCAGTCCCCATTCCTTGTAAGGTACTGGCGATCACTAAGGTAGTTAAGTTCTGTGAAAAAATAGCCACGATCGTCGCTAAACAGAAAATACTCATCCCCACTAAAATAACCGGACGACGCCCTACTCGGTCAGAAATAGGGCCATAAATTAATTGTGAAAAACCATAAGAAAACAGATATGCGCCCATTACTTGCTGTACAGCACCTGTTGGCTCACCAAAATAGACAGCCATATCAGCAATCACAGGAACATAAATCGTCTGTGTCATTTGACCGACAGCAACCAGTGCAATAATCAGTAATAACAGATTTGCATGTTCTAACTTTCTCATTTCTTTTCTTTGCTCAGAAATTAAAAATTAACCGATTAACGGACAGGAAAGTGCTACAGAGCTTTGATAAAATAAACTCTGCAAAATGCACTTGCGCTAAATAATGAGACTAAGGTAACAAATCTAGCAAAATTTGCGAAGTAGTCAGACATTTTTATCTCGTCAACGATGTCAGTGAAAAACACCATCGTTGTCAATATAAATGTACATTTTGTATTAACGATTAACGAAACTACAGATTAATATCGCCATCACATCATCTTGATAAATAAAAACGCCCTTCCTCTTTAGAATAAATTATCGACATAAGCGCTTTCCTAAAAAGGAGATAAGAGATTATGGCAAATTGGGTCACTGGAAAAGTCATTCAAGTTAGGTATTGGACAGATACATTAATCAGTTTAGTTGTACACGCCCCTATCGATAAGTTTACAGCAGGTCAATTTGCCAAACTGGCACTCGAAATTGACGGTGAACGTATACAACGCGCCTACTCTTATGTTAACTCCCCGCAAGATCCCAACTTAGAGTTCTATCTAGTCACTGTACCTGAAGGTAAACTCAGCCCACGCTTAGCAGCGTTAACTGTTGGTGATGAACTCTTAGTGACAGAACAAGCCAGTGGCTTTTTTGTTTTAGAAGAGGTGCCTAGCGCGAATACCTTATGGATGTTATCAACAGGTACGGCGATCGGGCCATTTCTCTCTATTTTACAACTTGGTGATGATCTCGACCGTTTCGAAAATATTGTTTTAGTCCATGCAGTACGCTACGCCCGTGATTTAAGCTATCTACCATTAATGGAGCAGTTAGCTGAACGCTACCAAGGGAAACTGCGTATCCAAACTATTGTCAGCCGTGAAAATCATATAGGTTCACTAACCGGGCGCATTCCAGCATTAATTGAAAGTGGTGCATTAGAAAAAACCGTAGGATTAACCATTTCCCCAGAAGAGAGCCATATTATGCTATGTGGTAATCCAGAAATGGTAAGAGACACGCAACAGTTACTGAAAACACAGCGTGATATGAGAAAACATTTACGCCGTAAACCGGGACATATCACCAGTGAACAGTATTGGTAATGATAACATCAGGGCTGAATAGCACTTTATTCAGCCCTGACTGTTTAGCAGTTACACACTTTAACGAAAACTTGAGTAGTCGACTTTTTCAGTCGTGGCACCAAAATAGTTTTCTCCTTGGGTGCCAATAAACACCCCACAATCTAACAACATGATCATCATAATAAATGATGGGAGAAAACGACCTATCGCCCACTGCCAAAAGGGCTCTAAACTACTGGTATCAGTCAATCCTAGCATCACCGCCAGCAACAATAGTAACAGCCATGCACCACGTTTATTTCTATCGTGAAGTCGCTTAGTAAAAATGGCACATAACGGATATAAAATAGCCAGCGAAATTATCCCCACCAGCACAGCAGGCAATGAATAGTGCTGATTAACTGTATATAATCCGCAAAACAGCACAAAACAGAGTGCAAAACCCGCCCAAAAGTCACGGCGTCCAATTCGCCCTTTGAATGAAAAGGCCCAATGTTGTAAGGTCATTAATAATTTCTCAATATAGACTTATTTTAGTGAATTAAGCTGTCCATTTAACATCAAATAATACAGAGTGATTTTATAATATTCTATCGCACAACAGACCAAGGAGGACAGATGATAAAAAAAAGCACGCTTACTCAGTTAGCACTTATCATAATAAGCATCGCTTTATCTTTGCCAACCCTTGCTATGGCAGCGTCGCCCTCGATTGCTCATCAACCCCCAACTAAAGATGATATTCTTTACCTTAAACAGGATGCCCCTGTTTTTGAAACCACCATTCCTGAGATAAGAGCTAAATTCAATCAAAATAATGCGTCGTTATTTCTCAATGAATATAAAATTATCACCAACAACGATATTACTATTCCGTTAGTCAGGGCCGCGACACGAATAACCCCTTATTTATACTCATCAGCCGTATTAGAGCGTGGCAGTGAAAAAATTAAGAGTCTACAGCTCACCCTGATCCATACACTTGATACGCCACAAATCGAAAAAGAGCATCAAGATACTGCAATGCGCTATATCACTGCATTAGTGACACAGTTTGATCCCTCCATTAATGCAACGCAAATTCAAGAGGTGCTCAATTTATTTGCTGTTAAACAAGATGTGCCTGCTTATATTAGCCATAATGTTGGTGCTATTCGCTATATTATTGCCCACGAGGACAATCAACTAACGACCTTTGCCATTGAACCGATTAAGCTTTCACTCAATAGCAATATCGATTCAGCTATTCCGTGATAAAAAACAAAGCTATTCTATTCAATGTTCTCTATACTGTTGTGCATCAACAGAATTTGAGTTTATCGATAAATTAAATTTAAACCACTCGGTTGGAGGAAAAGTTATGCGCCATCCATTAGTCATGGGTAACTGGAAACTTAACGGCAGCATTCATATGGTTCATGAATTAATCGCTGCATTACGTAAAGAAATCAGCGGTGTTGCTGGATGTGATGTTGCTATTGCACCACCAACAGTTTATCTGTGCCAAGCTCGTCATGAAATCGGTGGAAGCCGTATTGCGTTAGGTGCCCAAGATACCGGTGTTAACTTATCTGGTGCTTTCACTGGCGAAACTTCCCCAGAAATGCTGAAAAACGTTGATGTTAAATACGTGATCATCGGTCACTCTGAACGTCGTACTTACCATAAAGAATCTGATGAATTTATCGCACAAAAATTTGGTGTGTTAAAAGAGTTAGGCTTAACACCTGTGTTATGTATCGGTGAAACAGAAGCAGAAAACGAAGCTGGTAAAACACAAGAAGTGTGCGCACGTCAAATCGACGCGATTTTAAATGCACATGGTGCACAAGCATTCAAAGATGCAGTGATCGCTTATGAACCTATTTGGGCGATTGGTACAGGTAAATCAGCAACGCCTGCACAAGCACAAGCGGTACATAAATTTATTCGTGATCATATCGCTAAACAAGATGAGGCTATCGCTGAGCAAGTCATTATTCAATACGGCGGTTCAGTCAACGATAAAAACGCAGCAGAGCTATTTAGCCAACCTGATATCGACGGTGCATTGGTTGGTGGCGCGTCACTGAAAGCGGATGCCTTTGCTGTTATCGTGAAAGCGGCAGCAGAAGCAAAAGCGAAAAAATAACTTTGATAGCAAATCGTTATCTTACCGATAAATAACTATCGCGAAAATCACCTTACTGTGTCTTAACAGAAGGTGATTTTTTTATGCGTTACTCGCTAATCACGTCGGCTGATTTCATCAAATATTCCCCCGGTGGCAAAATGAGTTTGTTGTGCTGATTGCCAATCGCCAAAAAGCTCATCAATAGTGAATAATTGCAGGGCTGGAAAACGTTTTTGATATTTTTCAGCAATGCTTTTATCTCTTGGACGATAATAGTTTTTAGCAGCAATTTCTTGCCCTTGAGGTGAATAAAGATACTCTAAATAAGCGGTTGCCACTTCCCGCGTACCTCGCTTATCAACCACTTTATCCACCACAGAGACGGTTGGCTCTGCCAAAATAGAGACGGAAGGGGTGACTATTTCAAACTTATCTGTACCTAACTCATTAATCGCCAATAACGCTTCATTTTCCCATGCAATTAACACATCACCAATACCACGCTCAACAAAAGTATTTGTCGCGCCTCTCGCGCCTGAGTCTAATACTTCAACCTGTTGATACAGTGACTTTACAAAGGCTTTCGCTTTTTCACTGTCTTGCTGATTGGCCTTTAATCCATATCCCCATGCAGCCAGATAATTCCATCTTGCTCCACCGGAGGTTTTAGGATTAGGTGTGATAATAGATACACCGGGTTTAATTAAAGAATCCCAGTCGGTTATCTGTTTGGGATTACCTTTTCTCACTAAAAAAACAATGGTTGAGGTGTAAGGTGCTGAGTTATCAGGTAAGCGGGTGATCCACTGCTTATCTATACGCCCTCTTTGTGCAATGGCATCAATATCATAAGCTAATGCGAGGGTGACAATATCCGCTTCAATACCATTAATTACGGCGGTTGCCTGTTTACCAGAGCCACCATGAGATTGACGAATAGTCACATGATCGCCGGTTTTTTGTTGCCAATATTGACTAAATGCGTGGTTATATTGTTGATAAAGCTCTCGAGTCGGATCGTAAGAGACATTTAATAACTGAATATCCTTCGCCCAGATGCTTTGTGTAAACAGTGCCGTCAGCGCTAGCGTTGTCAATAATCCCCATCGTTTTAACATCGTTATCTACCCCTATCCTATTTCTAGTTGGTTTATTTGTTTTGTTTAACTAGGCTGACAGAAAGATTTATAACGATGAAATAATAAAAAACAGACTGTTATACGTAACAGCTATATAGTTGAGAAAACGGGGACTCACACAGTCATTACCCATCAGATAAGAGAAGAAAAGCGCGTAGAATGAAATGTTTTCACTCGGGAAGCTGTTCTGATACAAGCTGATATTGCATCAGAACAGTCCACGAATAAGGATATAACTCAGAAAGGCTCTGGTAATAGAGTAAAACTATGGCTTAATACAGTTTTTTCGCAGTTTCATACCAATCGGCTTTAAAGACACGTTTCATATTCATAACCGCATCAATAATATCATGGTGAACCAGTTTTTCATTTTGGATCCCTACACAACGACCACCATAACCTTCAAGTAGCAGTTGTACAGAGTAAGCACCCATACGAGAGGCTAAAATACGATCGTAGGCAACCGGAGAGCCGCCACGTTGAATATGGCCTAATACAGTGGCACGTGTTTCATGTTTGGTTTCTGCTTCAATAAAACGTGCTAGCTCATGTACATCACACACATGTTCGGTAATTGCCACGATAGCATGACGTTTACCACGCTCAATACCCGCTTTAATTTCTGCTAATAATTCATCACGATCAAAAGGTAATTCGGATTCAGGCAACACCACGAACTCACAGCCACCCGCAATAGCAGCGGATAAGGTTAAATCGCCACAATAACGTCCCATCACTTCAACGATAGAGATACGTTTATGCGATGTTGAGGTATCACGTAAGCGGTCAATCGCTTCTACCGCTGTTTCTAACGCCGTGAAATAGCCAATAGTGTAATCAGTACCCGCAACGTCATTATCAATGGTGCCCGGTAAACCAATACATGGGAAACCCGCTTCAGTTAATTTTTTCGCCCCCAGATAAGAACCATCACCCCCGATAACCACCAGTGCATCTAACTCATTTTGCTTCATATTTTCAATAGCAACGGCACGCACATTATCTTCGCGGAATTCTGGGAAACGCGCTGAACCTAAAAAGGTACCACCACGGTTGATCATGTCTGACACACTAAAGCGATCGAGTTTTTTCATACGGTTTTCATATAAGCCCATATAGCCATCAAAAATACCGTACACTTCTAAACCTTCGCTGAGTGCTGCACGGACAACACCACGGATCGCGGCATTCATACCCGGTGCATCACCACCACTTGTTAAAACCCCAATTCTTTTGATCCCATTAACCATGATTACCTCTGATTCTTATTCGATATCATTATTGCAATATATTGTTGGAATAACTGTTATCTTAATACCGGCTTCACGAACGTAATCCACCGATATCTCAAATGCTGAATTGATTCAACAACCCCATTGTACGCATATTTTTTATCACTTCATCATCAACGTACATTTTTTTTTATAAACTTGATGCGCATTAAATTAATTGAGTAGCCTGTATAAATACTATACTAGTCTATCGTCTCTGTATTACACCGATAAGTTAACACTTTTTATACAGATACTTTACAGCCTTTTGCTATCTATCTCAAAAAACAGTGTGTTAGCCATATATTACTATCAAGATATAAAGTGTAATGGGCTTATTGACTGTTTGCTTAACACTTTGCGCGCTGTTATCGATACTTTTGTGTTATTCGGCATAAATAGAAAAAGCGCTCACCCTACACAATTGTGACTGATGACAAAAATTTTGCGTTAATTTACCGTTTATACAATAAGGCTGATACAGTATAACAAACAGTACAGTAGGAGGTTTTATGTTTGATTTAACGGGTAAAATTGCTTTAGTTTCCGGCGGAGCAAAAGGTATTGGTAAAGGCATTGTTAGCGCATTAAAAAACAGCGGTGCACAGGTTATTATTGCTGATATTGATGATGTAGCAGGTAATGCAACCAAACAAGCACTTGGTGTTGATTTTATGCACCTTGATGTCACCTCTCAAGCAGCCTGTGAACAAGTAGTCAATGATATTGTTAAACAGTATGGCAAACTCGATATTCTTTGCTCTAATACCGGTATTTTCCCCCAAGCGACAATTAAAGAGATGAGCGAAGCTGATTGGGATAAAATGCATACCGTCAATTTAAAAGGAATGTTTTTCTTAGTAAAAGCAGCTCTTGCGGTAATGGAAAAGCAACAATATGGCCGTGTGATCATCACCTCTTCTATTACAGGCGCCATTACTGGCTATCCGGGCTGGAGCCATTATGGAGCAAGCAAAGCAGGTCAGTTAGGCTTTATGCGCAGTGCTGCATTAGAATATGCACGCCACGGTATTACCATTAATGCCGTTATGCCCGGCAATATTTTAACCGAAGGCTTACAAGCCCAAGGAGAGACCTATCTTAATCAAATGAAGGCCTCTATCCCAACCCATACCTTAGGGGAGCCTGAAGATATCGGCTATGCCGCCGCATTTTTTGCCTCTAATGAAGCAAAATATATTACCGGTCAAACCATTATTGTCGATGGCGGCCAGATTTTACCTGAATCTCCAGAGGCGTTGTTGTAGTTGATTAGATTAATTAAGGAAGAATGAATCGATTCTTCCTTCTTGCTCTATATAAATTTAGGCTTTTAGATTATAATTTTTAACCTTTTATTTAATCTTACGTTTTTCTCTATTTGCCTTATATAACTACATTATGAAAAAACTCTTTACTAACAAAATATTGCAATGCCTTATTTTGCTTATATTTGTTTTATTACTACATATCTCATTAGGATATAAATTACGCCCCTTCTATGTTCTGACTTTTACCGCTTTTCTTCTATGCTTATCTGGATATTTTAAAAGAACCTATTTCATCTTTATAATATTATTGATGATGGTTGGTGCTATTTATTCACCAATAGGTTTAAAGTATGGCTCACCAAATATCAACTCTATCATCTCTATCTTCTATACCAATACACATGAGAGCTTAGAGTTTATCTTATCTGTTTCGCCTATAAGCTTAGCATTTAGTTGTTTACTTATATTATTTGGCCTACTTAGTCTTAAAGTGAACCTCTTAATTGGAAAGAAACTATCACTATTTACCGTCTCTATTTTTATCTTAACCAGTGTTACATGGCCGGTAAAAGCCCTTATTACTCATGATGATTACTCTTTTGAAGCCAAATTACCTATAATTCGCTTTTTTAGTGATATAAAAAAACATTATGATACAGTGATAATAGAAAATAATTGGATAAATACAGAACTTAACAAAAAAGATAGTTGGTTACCTATTAATAATAGTAAATATAAAAATTATATTTTAGTTATCGGCGAAAGTGCCAGAAAAGACTTTATGCAAAGCTATGGTTTCCCAATTCAAAATACACCATTTTTAGAGAAATCTCCTGTAATACAGTTTGACGACTATATTTCATCAGCACCATCTACTTTATTTTCTCTTCCTCCTTCATTAACCTTAAAAAATCATAAAACAGGTGATATGGAGTTACAAAACAATATCATCACATTAGCTAAAAAAGCAGGTGTCTATACTTATTGGTTTTCTAATCAAGGTTCTATGATTGGCTCTGATTCTATTATTTCTACTATAGGTAAACGTGCTGATGTATATCACTTCTTAAGCAAAGGTGATTATCATAATAACGGAAGAACCACTGATGATGATTTATTGCCTGATATCAAAGCAGCTCTTTCAACAAATAGCCATAAAACCAACCTCATTGTTGTACATTTAATTGGCTCCCATTCACAAGCCTGTGCTAGAACCCAAGGACAATACGATGAGTTTTTTCAATCAACCGAAGTCTCTTGTTATGTGCAAAGTATAAAAAATACAGATAAGTTATTAGAAAAAATCGTCGCGATGTCAAATGCAACGGGTAATTCATGGTCTTTGCTCTATTTTTCTGATCACGGATTATCTTATGAACATAAGGGGGAAAGCTATACTAAACTTACCCATAATGATCAATTTAAACAAAATTTTGAGGTACCACTCTTTATACTTTCGAGTGATAGTCACGAGAAATATCACATAACAGCAAGAAGAAATGGTAGATATTTTATGACGTTATTTTCTGAGTGGATAGGCATTCAAGATCCCAAAATTTCTAATCATTGCCATATGATTTCAAATGATATTTGCACTGATCAAGACACGGTTATCAACTTTCAAAAAGAAGAAATCGATTATAATTCACTACCAGAAGATAAAATAATATATCAATAATAAAATTAAAAACGCAAAAAAAAGCCCCTCTCCAGAGGGGCTGCAAAAGACAGGGATGGTGTCTATGGCAAGGAAAAAACTTCGTTGTTGCTACTTACTCTCTAACTAGGTACTGCTTTACTACACTCTTACTACATTACTAAAGGACTTTACTTAATCACTAATTAGCTTTCTCTTGAGTTTGCTGGTTTTGCTGACTAACAGAAGAGACACGCTGTTGATAATTCTTTTCTAGCTGCGCTTTTTGCTCTGGGGTTAATAGCTGATACATTTGATTATGAACTTTCGCCATTTCAACTCGGCGCTCTATTGCTTGTTTGTCCATATCTTGTATTTGCGCTCTTACCGCTGCTTCATCAAACTTATCCGCGGTAATTAGCTTATGCATATTTTCGTGACGCTGACGAAAATCACTGTTATTAAAACGATCTTGATGATGCTGGCGCATTAAATCGCGCATTTGAGTACGTTGTTGCTCTGTTAATGTAATACCATTAAACATACGCGACTCACCGAAATTATTGTTACCCATCATATGGCCACGTTGTCCACGATGACCTCGGTTATCACGTCCATCATGCATACCGTAACCGTATCCACAATGGTAATTATCATTATACTGTTGTTGCCCTGCAGGCTGATTATTTGTATTTGATGTTTCAGCCATTACTACCGTCGGAGCTACTAAAAACATTGATGCTAGTGCAACCATTGCTACTTTACGCATTGTCCCACTCCTCATTCGGTTATAATACCGACTTATTAATGCTGACCTAAATATGTGTAATTGTTCTCGATGTGGATTACTATACCTTTACGGCTGCAAACTAGCGTCAGAGCGTGTAAAAGAACGTAAAGTCATAGATTCGCGCTATTTATTATCGTATTTTTCTCTTGGAGGAATTGACGAATGCATAAAATCTTATTAGTGGATGACGATCGCGAATTAACCTCGCTATTGAAAGAACTACTTGAAATGGAAGGCTTTAATGTTGTGCTCGCCACTGACGGCGAACAGGCTTTAAAACTTCTGGATGCGTCTATTGACTTGTTATTACTGGATATCATGATGCCACGTAAGAACGGGATCGAGACACTTAAAGAGTTACGCCAAAATTTCCAAACACCTGTCATTATGTTAACGGCAAGAGGCAGCGATCTTGATCGTGTACTTGGCCTAGAGCTGGGAGCAGATGACTATTTACCTAAGCCATTTAACGATAGAGAGCTAGTTGCACGCATTAGGGCTATTTTACGTCGTTCCAACTGGAGTGAACAAAAACAGACCGATGGCAACACCTCACCGATATTGCAAGTCGATAAATTACAACTTAATCCGGGTAGACAAGAGGCCAGCTTTGATAATGAACCATTAGAGCTAACAGGTACTGAGTTTACGTTACTTTATCTACTTGCTCAGCATTTAGGACAAGTGGTATCGCGCGAGCATCTCAGCCAAGAAGTGTTAGGTAAACGCTTAACACCTTTTGATAGAGCGATTGATATGCATATTTCCAACTTACGTCGTAAGTTACCGGAAAGAACAGACGGGCAGCCTTGGTTTAAAACATTACGTGGCCGTGGTTATCTTATGGTTTCAATAACTTAATAAAAAATCTTTATGATAAACAGTTTGTCAGCGCGTATATTCGCCATATTCTGGCTGACACTAGCATTAGTTCTAGTGCTAGTTATGATGGTACCCAAGCTGGACTCGCGCCAGCTTACCACTTTACTTGAAAGTGAATACCGTCAAGGTGTTATGCTAGAGCAACATATAGAAGCCGAACTAGCGCAAGATCCGGCTAACGATCTGCTATGGTGGCGGCGATTAATCCGCGCCATTGATAAATGGGCACCACCTGGTCAACGTCTTATTATTGTCACCAGTGAAGGTCGTATTATTGGTGCTCAACGTAATGAAATACAAGTTGTCAGAAACTTTATGGGACAGTCTGATAACGCAGACCATCCAAAAAAGAAAAAATACGGTCGCTCTGAGATGTTAGGCCCCTTTTCCATTAGAGATGGTGAAGATCACTACCAACTTTACTTAGTGCGCCCATCAAGTAGCCCACAATCTGATTTTATCAATTTATTATTTGATAAACCGCTTTTATTACTGATATTCACCATGCTTATCAGTACACCGCTACTGGTTTGTCTCTCTTGGAGCTTGGCAAAACCGGCACGAAAACTCAAAAATGCGGCGGATGATGTGGCAAAAGGTAATCTGCGCCCTCACCCTGAGCTGGAAACCGGCCCGCAAGAATTTTTAGCGGCAGGCACCAGTTTTAATCAGATGATCAGCGCCTTAGAACGCATGGTTGAAGCGCAACAACGATTGATTTCTGATATCTCCCATGAATTGCGCACCCCATTAACTCGTTTACAGCTTGCCAGTGCATTACTACGCCGTCGTAGCGGTGAAAGTAAAGAGCTAGAGCGTATTGAAACAGAAACACAGCGGCTAGATGGCATGATCAATGACTTATTAGTGCTTTCTCGCAACCAGTATAAAAATGAGTTATTACGTGAAACCGTAAAAGCGAATGAGCTTTGGAACGATATTTTAGATAATGCGAAATTTGAGGCTGAACAGAGCAATAAAACCCTAACAGTAACTGCCCCGCCAGGCCCATGGACGATTTATTGCAATCCTTACTCATTAGCGAGTGCCTTTGAAAATATCGTTCGCAATGCCTTGCGTTATTCACATTCTCGTATTGAAGTGGCCTTTACCGAACAAAATCAGGGTATCACTATTATTGTTGATGATGATGGCCCAGGGGTTAGCCCAGAAGATCGCGAGCATATTTTCCGACCTTTTTATCGTACGGACGAAGCACGTGATAGAGAATCCGGCGGTACAGGGCTGGGACTGGCAATAGTTGAAACCGCAATTAGTCAACATCGAGGCCATGTTAAAGCTGACGATAGCCCATTAGGGGGGTTAAGAGTGGAGATTTGGTTGCCTAGGGGAAGTATTAGCTCAAGCAATAAATTATAATTATCATTTTTAACTATTGATAATTACTGTATATTTTACCCTATTAATTTATACAAAATGTACTAAGTTCTTAGGGTAAAATATGAAATTTTTAGTCGTAGGCTGTGGGTTAACAGGGGCTGTAATTAGTCGCCATCTAGCTGATGCTGGTCATTACATCACGATAATAGACCAAAGATCACATATTGCTAGTAATTGCCATACAGAACGAGATAGAAATACCGGTATTATGGAACATGTTTATGGTCCACATATCTTCCACACTAGCGATGAAGTGGTATGGGAATATATCAATAAACATGGTGAAATGATCCCTTATGTAAATAGAGTAAAAACAACTTATCAAAATCAAGTATATTCTTTACCTATTAACCTACATACAATAAATCAATTCTACCAAAAAGCGCTAAATCCTGAACAAGCAAAAACTTTTTTAAGTACTATCACAGATAAATCTATTACTGATCCTAAAAACTTTGAGGAACAAGCCCTAAAATTTATTGGAAAAGATTTATATGAAGCCTTTTTTAAAGGCTATACAGTAAAACAATGGGGTTGCGACCCTAAAAATCTACCTGCGAGTATTTTAAAACGCCTCCCTGTAAGATTTACTTATGATGACAATTATTATTCTCATAAATACCAAGGAATGCCTAAACATGGCTATACCGATATAGTTCGTTCTATCCTTGATCATAAAAATATACAAGTAATAACAAATAAAAAGTATGACCATAGCGAAAGAGAAGAATATGACCATATTATATGGACTGGAAAAATAGATGAATGGTTTGGCTATTGCGAAGGTAGATTAAACTATCGAACACTAGATTTTATAAAACATGAAACTATAGGTGACTATCAAGGTACAGCTGTTATGAATTACTGCGATATAGCGGTACCTTATACTCGCATACATGAACATAAACACTTCTCACCATGGGAATCTCATGATAAAACGATTTATATTGAAGAACATAGTCGGATATGCGAAGAGAATGATATTCCTTACTATCCCATTCATTTAGAAGAAGAAAATAAAATATTAAACAAATACTTAGAATTGGCTCAAAAAGAAAAATATATCACTTTTGCAGGTAGGCTAGGTACATATAGATATATGGATATGGATGTATCAATTAAAGAAGCACTTATGCTTGCAGAAAACTTAGTATCAGATTTAATAAATCAAAATGAACTTAAGTCGTTCTACCACAAACACCAATAACAAGAGAATATTCTATGTCAAAATTTTTAGCAGTAATTAGATGTGGAGATAATTCACTTCATAAAAACTGGGTTAATGATAATGCCCAATTTGATGTAATTCTTAGTTATTTTGGTGAAGATATCCCTTATTCTTTAGATAATATAAAATATGTACACCACTTTAAAGGATCAAAATGGGAAGGATTATACGATTTATTCCATAACCATCCAGAGTTATGGGCTGATTATGATTATATCTGGTTGCCTGATGATGACTTAGACAGTACCGTAGAAAATATCAACTTATTTTTTGAATTAATGCAAAAGTATCAATTCGATCTTTGCCAACCAGCATTAACTAATAATAGTTACTATTCCTATAAAGACTTACTACAAGAACCGGATTTAATATATAGAGAAACTAATTTTGTAGAAGTAATGGCGCCCTGCTTTTCAAAGAAAATTATTTCTAAAGCATATCAAACATTTAATGAAAATAAATCAGGGTGGGGACTAGATTTTTATTGGCCTATTTTATTTAAAGAAGAAAATATTAAAGTTGGTGTTATAGACTCTACACCAATACATCATACACGACCAGTAGGGATAGCAGGCCATGGAAGTAGTGATAAAACCTTATCGCCTTTAAATGAACTTCATCAATTATTAGACAAGTATTCACTTGAAATACCTACGTTTGTAGCAACTTCACTTCTAACCCAAAAAGGGAAAATGATACAAAAAGGCAGTTTCAGCTATTCTTTAAGAAAGTTTATGAAAAAAAGAAAATAACCCTATGATTAAATTAAGAAATTTACCATAAAATCACATAAAACTACTTTCATATCAACCATAAGGACTGTTTTTATATTGAATAAATACAGTCTAATTACCTGATACAAAGTAAATACATTTTGAGTAATGTAGTTTTAACGCTTACAGCAATACAATAAAAAAATTACTACATTAAAATATTCTGCCATTTATTGAAGAGTAGGTGGCATATTCTTTTCATTCCCATCTTTATAGATATTTCAGAATGATCTTGCTAAATCAGTCGATATTCCGATACTTATATATACCTAATCAATGTTAGAATACCCAACAATTGCTTGACCCGCAGGTTTGAAGAGTCTAATCTCAAAGCGGTTTTGCGTACTGTTAAAGTATGCTTATATAATAAAACTCTTATATTACAGATAGATAAGGGTTTTAAAAGAGAAATTTTGGCGCTCTGGGGGCCGTAAACCCAGTGCGGTAGCTATGGATTAAAATGATGAATGAATATATAAAACATATACGAAAAAAAGTCTTAAGAAGCTTATGCAATAGTTTTCCTACACTAGTTACAAAATTATTATATTACAGACGATTTGGCAAAAGATTAAATTTAAAACAACCAAAAACATTTAATGAAAAATTACAATGGTTAAAGTTAAATACATATAAAAACAATTTATTAGTTACACAATGTGCTGATAAATATAAAGTAAGGGAATACATAAAAAAAACACATTGTGAAGATATTTTAAATGATATTTATTACACTTGGAATTCTCCTTTAGAAATAAATTGGGAAGCTCTACCAAATAAATTTGTATTAAAATGTAATCATGGAGCGGGTTATAACATTGTATGTAGAGATAAAGAAAAATTAAATCAAGATAAGATAATAACAACTTTAACCAAATGGATGAAAGAAGATTATTGGAAGAATTCTGTAGAACTATGTTACAAAGATATTCCTAAAAAAATTATTTGTGAAAAATTTATAGAAACAGAAAGTAAAGAATTACCACTAGATTATAAAGTATTTTGTTTTCACGGTAAGGCAGAATTCGTTATGATTTGTACTGATAGAGAAAGCCAAAAACCAAAATTTTTTTTCGTAGATAAAGATTGGAATTTGTTACCATACGGCCTAGATTATAAATATATAACAGATGCCTCTATCCTAACAAAACCTATTGGTTATGAGAAATTATTTTTCTATGCAGAGAAGCTATCAAAACCATTTCCTTTTGTAAGAGCAGATTTCTATTTAAATGATAATAATATTCTTTTTGGTGAATTAACCTTTACACCCGCCGCCGGTTTAGATATAGAATTAAACAACAAAGAAATAAGAAATGTTGATATAATTATAGGAAATCTACTTAATCTGAATAGAATTTAAATATGGAATTAACAAAAAAAAAAGAAATTTTAAGTAATTTGGTAAGCCTTAGCTCTATTAACATATTAGGAATATTAATCCCTATAATTACAATGCCTATTCTTTCTAGAAGCCTAGGAATTGATACTTATGGAGAATATCTGTTATTTATGACTATATTAATATTCGGTCATACAATTACAGATTATAGTGTTCAATATATAGGAGTTAGGCAAGCATCTAATCATAAATATAACAATATCAAACTTTCTGTTATATACATTAATTACCAAACATTAAGATTATTTCTAGGTAGTGTTTATTTTTTATTATCTCTTAGCTATTCTATATGCTTTTTAAACGTCCATTTCACGTACTGGATATTATATGGAGGAAGTTTGTATCTAATAGGCTATGTGTTGACTAGCGCATGGTTTTATTTATCAATTGGAAACACAAAAATACTTATTATCTCTTCTCTATTTACTAAATTAATAAATTTATTAATAATAATATTTTTCATAAAAAAAAGTGACGATATAGATTTATTAATTTTATCTACTACTTTACCTCTTTTTATTTCTGGTTTCTTATTATATTTAAATATCAAACTAAAATTCAAATTAAAATTTATTTTTAGAGCTAAAAATATTTATCGATATATTATTAAAGGAAAAAATGTATTCTTAGGTATTCTATCTCCCAATTTGTATAATTCATTGCCTATAATAATACTCGGTTCAATATCGACTCCTAGTGAATTTTCAAAATTTGCAATTGCAACCAGAATCATTGGATTAATCACATCATTTCAAGATATCTTTGCACGATCAGTATTCCCTATCCTTTCACGTGAAAAGAAAAATCATATAATTACTCTACTAAAAATAAATTCACTCTTCTCAGTCTTAGCGGTTGTCTTTATTTTATGTTTTGGAGAATACTTTCTATATTTATTTTTAGGGAAAGATTATGCTAATAATATTTATTTAAATATTTTATCTATCAGCATTATATTCATTGGATTCATGAATTCATTTTCTGATGGCTTCTTTTTACCTAAAAAGTATGACTTAATTTATCGCAACATTTCTATTAGAATATCTTTAATATCCTGTACTATATCATTTATTTTAATATTAAAATTTGGTATTCTTGGAGGGTGCATAGGTATAACTACAGCAAGAATGTTATTCTCTATAGATTATTTTAGAACATATTATAATTTATCTAAAAAGGTTTAGTATGAATATACTAATATTATTACCTTCACTAGGTGGTGGTGGTGCTGAGAAAAATGCAGTTTTAATTGCAAATCAATTAGCAAAAAAAAACAACGTCCATATAGTAATTATATATAATGAAATTACTAATGAAAACAGGAAGCGGTTAGATAATAACGTATCGTTAACATTATTAAATAAGAAAAAAATAATATTTTCCATGTGGAAAATAAGGAATATTATCCTTAAAGAAAATTATGATGTAATTCTTACTACTGTAGCATATTTTGGTATAACATTCTCTTTTTTGCTTCCATTTATAAATAGAAAGAAGAAAATATATATATATAGGGAAACTAATATCCCATCCATATATAATAAAAACTTTAATATTTTGAAAAGAATTATATTTAAGCTTGGCTATCTTTATACAATGAAGAATTATGATTATATTATTTGCCAATCAAATGATATGATAAATGACTTAAATATATATTCATCTATTCCCTCAAGGAAAATAATAAAAATTAACAACCCAATAACTAGACCTGAATGTCACCCGTCTATAATAAATAACAAAAAATCTGAAAATTATGTTTTTGCAGCAGGCCGACTCACCCAACAAAAAGGATTTTTAGATTTAATAAAAAACTATTCAACATCTAATGCTCTAAAGAAAAACATAAAATTATATATTGCAGGTATGGGGCCTCAATATAATGAAATGAAAATACTAATTAATAGTTTAAATTTGAATGCAAACATAATTTTATTAGGGTTTAAGGATGATTTAAGTAGTTATTTATTAAATGCAAAAGCTTTTATTCTTTCATCAAATTATGAAGGTTTTCCAAATATTGTCTTAGAAGCATTGTCTTATGGGTGCCCTGTACTTTCTAATGATTGCCCTGGTGGTATTAATGAAATTATTATTCCTAATTTCAATGGATTAATTTATTCGAAAAATAACTTTAATGAAATGTTAGATTTAATTCTTAAGATTGATTTTGATAGAAATCAAATTTCTGAAGATATCATAAAAAGGTATGATGCTAATTTATTACTAAGTAAATATGATGAGATAATAGACAATGATAGCAATATCAATTTCAACCACAACAAATAGATTATTCAATATAAAAAAAGAGCAATTCCCTCAACAAGAAGGTATCATTTATTTCATATCTATACAAGGACTAGATATCGATAAAAATAAAGTAGGTTTATTTATAAAAAACAATCTACCTTATTTTAGAGTGTTATATACTGAATCTAAAGGTTTATCTAATAATAGAAATAATTCATTAAAAGAATTATACAAGATAAATACGGTTGAATACATATATATTGCAGATGACGATATCTATGTAAATATAAAAGGAATTTTTCAACTAGTAGAAAAAATGAAATTAAATGATATTTCATTAGGCTGTGGAAAAATATCTTGCGATATCGGTGAATTTAAAAAATACCCCTTAAAAGAAGGTTACTTTAATATTT
Organism: Proteus sp. MB838; assembly: GCF_054767435.1. Taxonomy (NCBI): domain Bacteria; kingdom Pseudomonadati; phylum Pseudomonadota; class Gammaproteobacteria; order Enterobacterales; family Morganellaceae; genus Proteus; species Proteus sp. MB838. The sequence goes on along the minus strand of NZ_BAABMO010000005.1, from coordinate 78,232 downwards.
TTAATATGGCTAAAATCTCCAGCGTAGAGATGTTATTGAATAAAAGTTTTTTAGCATCCAATAAGATTTTTTTTGATACAAAATTTGGTTTAGGAGGCATTTTTGATTCTGGTGAAGAATATATTTTTTGCTCCGATATTTTAAAATTAAAAGGTACAATAAAATATTACCCAATAGTCCTTTGTCAACATCCTCCAATCTCATCAGGAAAAAATTTTTATTTGACTCCTGAGAAAATTGCAGCAAAAGGCGCAATGTTCTATAGAATATTTGGAAACATGGGATTATTATTTTCACTAGCGTTTAGCTTAAAAAAACATAGAATATATAAAAAAAAGTTAGGCTTTTTTCAGTTCTATCGATATATGGTTTCAGGTCAAAAACATTTAAAAAAACTATTAACAAAATAAATTATGAATATAGAAAAAAAAGACTATCTAGTTTCAATAATTATGCCTTGTTTTAACTCTGAGAAATATATTTCAGAAGCTATTGAATCAGTATTAAAACAAACATATTCAAATTTCGAATTAATAATAATTGATGATAACTCAACTGATTCGACACTAAAAATAATAAATTCATTTAGAGATAACAGAATCACTATTATTTCCTTTGATGAAAACCAAGGTGCTGGTGTAGCAAGAAACAAAGGCATTGAGGTAGCAAATGGTCGATTTATTGCTTTTCTAGATAGTGATGATTTATGGAGCAAAAATAAACTAGAAGCTCAAATAAAATTTATGTTAGATAATAATTATCATTTAACATATAGTTATTATCAGTGCTTTGATAAAAATGGAATTAGTAATATTAAAACTCCCCCTTTATCTATATCTTATAATAAACTTTTATATTGCAATATTATTGGATGTCTAACTGCTATTTATGATTCCTATATAATAGGAAAACAATATATGCCTCTCATAAGAAAAAGACAAGATATGGGGTTATGGTTAAAGATTTTAAAACAATACGGTGATGCATATTGTCTCCCTTATGTACTAGCATCTTATAGAACTGATTCAGGTATGACAAAAAATAAATTTAATGCAGCATTGTACCAATGGAAGTTTTATAAGCATGAATTAAAATTTAACTTAATAAAATCATTATATTATTTTATTGGTTATACATATAATGGATTATTTAAAAAATAATTTATCTTTTTCACAGGAATAAGATTGTGTTTTATTATACTCTATTTTTGCTTATAGTTTTATGTTTGTTAATTCTATCTAATAAAATTAAAAATGATTTTTTCTTTTATATTTTAGTTATTATCACGGTTTTATTCTCTGGGCTCAGATATGATGCTGGAAATGATTTTTTTTCTTATTATTCAATGATAACAAATGTTGTTGATATAAATAGATTGGAGTTAATACCTAGACTTTTAATTGAAATAGCAATAGCATTTGAACAGCCTTTCTTATTTTTTCTTTTATCATCTACTTGCTATATTTTTTCCATTGCTTATTTTTGTAAAAAAAACTCACAAAACAAGGAGTTATCCTTTCTACTATTTATATTATTACCATTATCTTTTTTAACATCATTTGGTTATATTCGACAATATATGTCTATTGGCTTTTATTTAGTAGCTTTATCTCTATTTTTAAATAAGAAAAAGAAAAAATCATTTATTTTTATGTTGCTGGCTATACTTTCACACACTTCATCAATAATATTTATTCCTTTAATAATATTGCATAAGATAATATCCAGAAAAAAAATAAATATTTTAATTACAATATCCTTAATAATAGCATCATACTCATTTTCATGGATAATAAAAGAATACTCTTATTTGGCCGGAAATTATCAGCATTATATAACTGGGAAAAATGTAATAGATGCCGGAAAAAAAATAGGTTACATTTGTTTACTTCTACTTATATATTTTTATACATTATCAATTAGAATAAAAAACAAGAATAACATTTACTTTTTTAATATATTTGTTATTTTTGTTATACTTTATATATTATTAATGGATTTTGGAGAATATGTAGTTAGAATTAGTTACATTTTATTTCCTATCAGTTATATACTTTTCTCTTCAACCTTACTGAAAAATAAAAATCTTAGACTATTACAATTGCTAGCTATAATATTGTTTGGACTATCTATGTTTTATACAACTCTTTATCTAGCTAGTAAAAATACAACTCGTGACTTTTTAACAAATTACTCTTTTATTTTTTTGAAAAATACTTAATTTTTATTTAGGATTTAGAATATGAAAATCACCATCTCAGGAACCGGCTATGTCGGTCTATCTAATGGGATACTCCTTTCCCAAAACAACAAAGTTGTTGCATTAGATATTAATAAAGAAAAAGTCGAACTATTAAACAAAAAAATCTCTCCTATCTCTGATAAAGAAATTGAAGAGTTTTTAGCTACTAAAGAGCTCGACTTTACGGCAACTTTAGATAAAGAATTCGCTTATAAAGATGCTGAATTTGTTATCATTGCCACTCCTACCGATTATGATCCTAAAACTAACTACTTTAACACCTCTTCTGTAGAGTCGGTTATTCGTGATGTTTTAGAATATAATCCAAACACCACTATGATTATAAAATCAACCATTCCAGTTGGTTTTACTAAACAGATGAGAGAAAAATATCATACCGATAATATTATCTTCTCTCCTGAGTTCTTACGTGAAGGTCGCGCCCTTTACGATAACCTTTATCCATCTCGTATTGTGATTGGTGAGCAATCTGCAAGAGCAGAGAAATTTGCTGAGCTTTTACAACAAGGGGCATTAAAAAAAGATATTGATGTTCTTTTTACTGATTCTACAGAAGCAGAAGCCATTAAGTTATTTGCCAATACTTATCTCGCACTGCGTGTGGCTTATTTTAATGAACTCGATAGCTACGCCCAAGCTTACAATTTAAATGCAAGACAAATTATTGAAGGTGTCTGTTTAGATCCACGTATTGGTAATCACTATAACAATCCATCATTTGGTTATGGCGGTTACTGCTTACCAAAAGATACGAAACAGCTGTTAGCCAACTACGAATCAGTGCCTAATAATATTATTGGCGCCATTGTGGAAGCTAACCGCACTCGTAAAGACTTTATTGCTGATTCTATTATCGCTAAATCACCGAAGATTGTTGGTGTTTATCGTTTAATTATGAAATCAGGCTCTGATAATTTCCGCTCATCTTCAATTCAAGGCATTATGAAGCGTATTAAAGCAAAAGGCATTGAAGTAGTGATTTATGAGCCAGAAATGAAAGAAGAGACTTTCTTTAACTCAAAATTAATTCATAATTTAGATGAGTTTAAAGCAATGTCTGATGTCATTATTACCAATAGAATGGCTTCAGCACTAAACGATGTTGAAGAAAAAGTTTATACTCGAGACCTCTTTGGTAACGATTAATTAATAGAAACGGATTAATTACGTAATGAAATATTTAGTCACAGGTGCTGCTGGATTTATTGGTTTTCATCTAATAAAAAAACTGATCCAGCAAGGTGAAACCGTTGTTGGTATTGATAACCTTAATGATTATTATGATGTTGCTTTAAAAGAAGCTAGACTTAATCTTTTAAATCAACTAGATAATTTCTCTTTTTCTTTTATTGATTTAGCTGATAGAGAAAAAATTGCTCAATTATTTGAGGCTGAGAAATTTGATAGGGTTATTCATTTAGCTGCACAAGCTGGTGTTAGATATTCACTAATTAATCCGTTTTCTTATGCTGATAGTAATTTAACTGGTTTTCTAACTATTTTAGAAGGTTGCCGACACAATAACGTTAAGCATCTTGTTTATGCATCATCAAGTTCAGTCTATGGCTTAAATGATGAATTGCCATTTTCTCCTCATGATCAGGCTAATCATCCTGTTTCTTTATATGCAGCCACTAAAAAAGCTAATGAATTAATGGCGCATAGCTATTCTCATTTATATGGTATTCCAACTACTGGATTACGTTTTTTCACAGTCTATGGCCCTTGGGGACGCCCCGATATGGCATTATTTAAATTTACTAAAGCCATTATTAACAATCAGCCTATAGATATTTATAACCATGGTGAAATGAAACGTGATTTCACTTATGTTGAAGATATTGTAGAAGGTGTTACACGTATTGCTGATGTGATCCCTACAGCCCAGCAAGATTGGAAAGTAAGTACAGGTACTCCAGCAGATAGTTCTGCACCCTATAAGGTTTATAATATTGGTAATGGATCTCCGGTAAATTTAATGGATTACATTAGTGCGTTAGAAATACATTTAGGTAAAAAAGCAGATAAAAATATGTTACCAATGCAACCCGGTGATGTGTACACCACATGGGCAGATACTGAGGATTTATTTAAAGCAACTGGCTATAAACCTCAAACAAGCGTTGATGAAGGTATAAAACAGTTTGTTGATTGGTATAAAATTTATTACAAATAATAATTAACTTAATGGATCTATTATGATAACAATCATCGGTGGCTCAGGCTTTATTGGTACTCGCCTATCAGGCCAATTAACTAAAGAAAATATTGAATTTAAAATTGTGGATATTGTTAAAAGCGAGAAATATCCTGAAAAATGGGTCTTTGGTGATGTTACTAGACCAGAATCTTTACTCGAACCATTAAAAGGTTCTGATGTAATTATCAATTTAGCAGCGCAACATAAAGATAATGTTCATCCTATTAGCTTATATTATGAAGTTAATGTCGATGGTGCTAAAAATATTTGTGATGTTGCTGAACAATTAAATATTAAACATATTGTATTTACTTCATCTGTTGCTGTATATGGTTTTGTCGAAAAAGAAACAGGTGAAGATGGGGAGTTCCATCCATTTAACGATTATGGAAAATCAAAACTTGAAGCTGAACATAAGTATGAAACTTGGTATAAAAAAGATAATACAAATACATTAGTTGTAATCAGACCAACCGTTGTATTTGGTGAAGGCAATAGAGGAAATGTATACAACCTATTCCGCCAAATAGCTTCAGGTAAATTTTTAATGGTAGGCTCGGGTAATAATAAGAAATCTATGGCTTATGTAGAAAATATTGCAGCTTTCTTAAAATTTGCTACTCAAATAGAATCCGGTCATCATATATTTAATTATATAGATAAGCCTGATTTTACTATGAATGAGTTAACCGATATTATCTATACTGCACTCGACAAACGCCATAGTCATATTAAAGTACCTTATGCTATTGGATTACTTGGTGGGTATTGTTTTGATATTTTATCGAAAATAACAAGGAAAGAATTTCCTGTTAGTAGCATTCGTATTAAAAAGTTTTGCGCGCGTACCCAATTTAAATCTAATAATATAGATAAAACCAGATTTAAAGCACCTGTTACTCTGGAACAAGGCATCGCAAATACAGTTAAAGCAGAATTTAGTCATTAAACAATGCTCAATATCGTCTTATTTGAACCCGAAATTCCACCGAATACGGGTAATATTATCCGCCTGTGTGCCAACACAGGCTTTCATCTTCATTTGATCCAACCATTGGGTTTTACTTGGGATGATAAACGGCTACGCCGTGCAGGGCTTGATTATCGTGAGTTTGCTGATATCAAACAGCATCACGATTATTATGCTTTTTTAGAAAGTGAAGGATTAAGCCCTGATAATGCACAATCCCCGACAGGTGCACGGTTGTTTGCATTAACCACTAAAGGTACTCCCGCCCATAGTAATGTAAGTTATCAAGATGGGGATTATCTGCTATTTGGTCCTGAAACACGAGGATTACCACCTTATGTGTTGGATAATATGCCAACACAACAAAAAATCCGTGTACCAATGTTAGCGGATAGCCGCAGTATGAATCTTTCTAATACGGTTGCCGTGGTTGTTTTTGAGGCATGGCGCCAATTAGGCTATCCTGGTGCATTATTAAGAGATTAATTTATCTTTTTAATTTATAACCATAAAAAATGACCTCTAGACTTTATTGTCTCGAGGTCATTTTTATGTATATGCTTTGTGCTAGTTTTAGCTTTTCTTATTTTATATCTTCTTTTTATCTTTCGGTTTTATTTCTTAGCTTTTTTAGTTATTTTTCTTATCAAGAAATACCATCTTGCACTTATTTTTATTAAAAATGATGAGAAATCAGTTACTAATACCTTTCTTTCTAATAATTTTTTCTTAAATTCATTTTTTTGTATTAACTCTTTTCGATACTCTTTAGCATTAAATTGTTGATTAATCTTTTCAAGTAACCTTTTACAGCGTACTACTTGCTCTACTGTTTTTTTATCATTATCCAATAATAATGAATAATCCTCTTTATTCACGTTAATGCCAAAATACATTAATAATTTTCGTCCTACTCTTTCCGCGGTATCTTTTTGTATCGCTTTATATTGCGAACGTTCGACATTTGGATGAGTACGATAATAAAGAAGTGGTACAGGGAGATTATGGAGCTTAAATTTTCCAGCAATAATTAAATTCACCCATAAACCATAATCTTCTGCATAGAGGTCTGCTTTATCATATCCACCAACAGATAATATATCTTGCTTACGATAGATAATGGTTGGATGCGCTAAGGAGCAATCATAAAGACTAGAAATCACAATATCACTATGTGTTTCTGGATAAGTATTAATTCTATTTGGCTCTTCTTGGTAGATAAAAGCACCACCACAAACACTCACTTCAGGATGTTGTAACATAAATTGATATTGCGCTTCTAGTCTGGTTGAAACGGCAATATCATCAGAGTCCATTCTAGCGACTAAATCACATGAAGCTAATTGTAATCCTTTGTTTAAAGAAGCGATCAATCCGATATTTTGTTCATTAATAATCAGTTTTATTCTGGGATCTTTTTTGGCATTTTCTTTTAAAATAGATAATGAGTTATCCGTTGAGCCATCATTAATGATAAGAAACTCAAATTCTTTAAATGTTTGATTTAATATAGAATCAATAGACTCCTGAAGGTATTTCTCATCATTGTATACCGACATTAATACGGTAATTTTGGGCATATTGTTTTTCATTATCTATTTTCAGCAATATTTATTAATTTCAAAATTCATCTTATTGATATACCGACACCCTTCACCCACATCCTTTAATACTAATGCATGGGCGCCAATAATCGCATTATCACCAATATTAATCTCACCACCAATAATGGATGAATTACAGCCAATATAAACATGATCTCCTACTTGGATATTGGCTTTTCCCCCTTTCTCTTTTACGCCAATAGTCACCCCTTGCATAATAGTGACATATTCCCCCAGTTGGCAGTAATTAGTCAGTACAATGCCAATCGGGTGTGGTAAAGAAAGGCCTTTACCAATACGAGTTTTTAACGAGATATCATTACAGTATTTACGGTTATTGCTAGCACCGATCCGAATACCTAATTTATGTAAAAAGCGATGGGGAGAGAAATAAAAATATTGTGCTACCCGCCACCAAAATAGGTAACGGGAACGCTGACAGAAAAATACTCGATGAAATAGCCTTAACCAACTAAAGGGTTTTTTATCACCAATATATTCAGCCTGTAAGCAATCTTTTAGTTCAGCAAGGGTAACCTTAGCTTGGGCATGCATAGTTAAATACCATCACCACACTCAAAGCCGGGTACAACACCATTAAAGTGTTGATCCATATCGAATGACGGTTTTTCACTATCAGGACGACCGACAATGCGGGCAGGCACCCCGGCCACCGTAGTATGAGCTGGTACTTCATGTAATACTACCGAGCCAGCACCAATTTTAGCACCACGACCAATTTCGATATTACCAAGGATTTTAGCTCCTGCGCCAATCATTACCCCTTCACGCACTTTCGGGTGACGATCACCTCCTGTTTTACCTGTTCCCCCTAAGGTCACAGATTGTAAAATAGAGACATCATTTTCAACCACCGCCGTTTCACCAATCACAATACCTGTCGCATGGTCGAGCATAATACCGTGTCCAATACGTGCCGCTGGGTGGATATCCACCCCAAAGGTGACTGATATTTGGTTTTGTAGATAAATAGCTAGCGCTTGGCGATTTTGTTGCCATAGCCAATGGGCAATACGGTAGGCTTGTAGTGCATGAAACCCTTTTAAATAGAGCAGTGGGGTAGAATATTTATCCACCGCGGGATCACGTAGGCGTACCGCGGAGAGATCACAAGCGGCCGACTCAATCATTGAGCTATCGTGACTATAAGCCTCTTCAACAATTTCGCGAACTGCAATGGCTGGCATAGTCTGAGTTGCCAGCTTATTGGCCAGCATATAGCTTAATGCACTACCTAAATTTTCGTGTTTGAGAAGTGTCGCATGAAAGAAACTGGCTAACATTGGCTCACAATCTGCCAATGCACGCGCTTCGCTTTTAATATGATCCCAGACTCTTGTTAGTTCTTCTAGCGACATACTCACTCTCATTTTTTACACCAAAGCCTAAGTAAATACTTAGGCTTTGAATTTTCAAACAAATGGATAGTTAAAACAGATACCCTAAGAATATTATTTAAAATAAACTGACTACAGGCTACTGTCTATCTCATCTTTGGTTGCTCGCCCTAATAAAGCCAATGCAGCCTCTTTTACATCTTTATGTTGATATAAAATTTGGTAAATCTGTTCGGTGATTGGCATTTCTACACCCACTTGTTCGGCTAATGCGCGAACTTCTTTGGTGTTACGATAACCTTCGACTACCTGGCCAATTTTCTCTTGGGCTGTATCAACATCTAAACCTTGACCTAGCATCATACCAAAGCGACGATTACGTGATTGATTGTCTGTACAGGTTAAAACCAAATCACCCAAACCAGCCATGCCCATAAAAGTTGCCGCATCTGCACCTAAGGCTTTACCTAAGCGGCTCATTTCGGCTAGACCTCGGGTAATCAGTGCGGTACGCGCATTAGCGCCAAATCCCATACCATCAGACATACCCGCACCAATAGCAATCACGTTTTTAACAGCGCCACCCAGTTGCACACCGATAAAATCAGGGTTTTTATAGACTCGGAAACTTTTACCACAATGAAATAGCTGTTGTAACTGCTCTAAAAAGAGATTATCCGTCGAGGCCACTGCAATCGCGGTGGGCAAACCCGCGGCAAGCTCTTTAGCAAAAGTAGGGCCAGATAATACTGCGAGCGGGATTTCATTACCTAATACTTCACGGGCAACATCTTGTAATAAGCGACCAGTATGTGCTTCAAGACCTTTTGTCGCCCAAACAACACGTGCATCCTGACGTAAAAAGGGTTTGATTTGTTGCAGTACTTCACCAAACACATGGCTTGGGATCACCACAAGAATATTACGGCTCGCTTCAATCGCTTTTTGCAAAGAAGCTTCCATATATAAACTATCAGGAAAGGAAACATCGGGCAGAAAGGCTTGATTACAGCGCGCTTGTTCTAATGCCGCAACGTGCTTGGGATCATGCCCCCACAGCACAACATCGTGCCCATTACGCGCTAAGGTAATCGCTAAAGCGGTGCCGTATGAACCGGCACCGATAACTGTCATAGAAGCGTTCATTAAGCTTCTTCAACTCCTGAGTTTGCTGCATCCTGTTGCTGTTGTTGCTGTAAATAGTTCATAAACAACGCATCAAAGTTAACAGGTGCTAAGTTTAATTGTGGGAAAGTACCACGACCTACTAAGTTGGTGATACATTCACGTGCATAAGGGAATAGTACGTTCGGGCAGTATGCACCTAAGCAATGTGCTAATTGTGTACCTTCGATACCTTCAACAGTAAAGATACCTGCTTGTTGTACTTCACACAGGAAAGCGGTTTCTTCTTCCATTGTTGCCGTAACAGTGACACGTAAGATAACTTCATATACATTTTCAGCTAGCGTATTAGAAGAAGTATCTAAATCTAATTTAACTTCTGGTTGCCACTCTTTTTGAAAAACTTGTGGGGCATTTGGCGCTTCGAAAGAGATATCTTTTGTGTAGATACGTTGAATTTGAAAAGTCATCTCTTGGTTTTGCTGTTCTGACATAATAATCTTACCTTTTTATATCCTTATTAAATTGAATAGCAGTAAGTATAGAACTCAATCTGCCCGCTCGTTACTTTTTACCTTTTGCCAGTGGTAAATTCTCACCACTCCAACCTGAAAGACCATCTTTTAAAATAAAGACTTTTTCAAAACCTAATTTGATAAGGCTTTCAGCAGGTTTTGCACCCTCAATACCTGATGGTGATACCACAATCACCGGCTGTGATTTATATTTCTCCAGCTCAGCAATATTGTTACTTTTGATCTCAGAAGGCGTTAAATTGATAGAATCGATGATGTGTCCTTTACGGAACTCATCACGGCTACGGATATCAACACAAACCGCATTCTCTTTGTTTATCAAAGAAATCGCTTCTGTACGGGAAATATTTTTCGTTTTAGAAAAAAGGCCTTTAAAGGTCAATACAATGACCGCCACCAGCAGCGCAATCCAGATAAAACTTAACAGGGTGTGCCGGCTAAAAAATTGCATTACTTCTTGCAGCATAGGATGCAATCACTCTCGTTAGTTAAAAATAGTATTAAAGAGCCAAAGTATACCTTTGTCATGGCGCAATTACAGCCTATTCCTTCGTTTCTCTTTCAGTTTTTGCGGAAAGTTTCTCAACAATCATTTTTTTTATTGACGGATTTATGTACCATTAGCGCCGAAAAATCCTGTAAAACAGCGTTTAAAAGAGTCTCTCTTTTCACTTTACCGGATCTCTCTTCAGGTAAGCTATTAAGAAATCAGCATTCATCATCAAAGCCTGTGACAAAAATAGTCACTCGTACGTAGAATTTCACACCTGTCTGAGATACAACCACTATTTGTTATTTATTAAAAGTATTGAGAACACGAGCATGTCGCAAACAAATCAAGTGCCTAAAATTGGATTCGTTTCTTTAGGTTGTCCTAAAAATTTAGTGGACTCTGAACGTATCCTCACCGAACTGCGTACAGAAGGTTATCAAGTTGTTCCTACCTATGATGATGCTGATTTAGTCATCGTCAATACCTGTGGCTTTATTGATAGCGCAGTACAAGAATCTCTTGAAGCCATTGGCGAAGCACTCGATGAAAACGGTAAAGTTATCGTCACCGGTTGTTTAGGTGCCAAAGAAAATCAAATCCGTGAAGTTCACCCAAAAGTGCTGGAAATCACCGGCCCTCATAGTTATGAACAAGTGTTATCACATATTCATCACTATGTTCCCAAACCTTCCCATAACCCATTTACCAGCTTGGTTCCCGAGCAGGGCGTTAAATTAACCCCTCGTCATTACGCTTATCTAAAAATTTCTGAAGGTTGTAATCACCGTTGTACTTTTTGCATTATTCCTTCAATGCGAGGCGATTTAGACAGTCGCCCAATTGGTGAAGTGTTAAATGAAGCGAAAAGATTAGTCAATGCTGGGGTGAAAGAGTTACTGGTTATCTCACAAGATACTTCCGCTTATGGGGTTGATACCAAACATCAAACCGGTTTTTGGGATGGTATGCCCGTTAAAACCAGTATGGTCAGTTTATGTGAACAACTGGCAAAATTAGGGATTTGGGTACGTTTACATTATGTTTACCCTTATCCACATGTGGATGAGGTTATTCCATTAATGGCAGAAGGCAAAATTTTGCCTTATTTAGATATTCCGCTACAACACGCTAGCCCGAAAGTGCTGAAATTAATGAAGCGCCCAGGCTCTGTTGAGCGTACTTTAGAGCGTGTAAAACGTTGGCGAGAAATTTGTCCTGAATTAACGTTACGTTCAACCTTTATTGTCGGTTTCCCGGGGGAAACAGAAGAAGATTTCCAAATGCTATTGGATTTCTTAACCGAAGCTCGTTTAGATCGCGTGGGTTGTTTTAAATATAGCCCCGTTGAAGGTGCGAAAGCGAATGAATTACCTGATCAAGTTCCTGAAGAGGTAAAAGAAGAACGTTACCATCGTTTTATGCAACTACAGCAACAAATTTCCACCGAGCGTCTGCAAGAGAAAATAGGTAAAGTTTTACCGGTTATCATTGATGAAGTGGATGAAGAAGGTGCTATTGGCCGTAGTATGGCGGATGCACCGGAAATTGATGGTGCTGTTTACCTTAATGAGCAGTTTGATGTCGAGCCAGGACAGATTGTACGTGTGCTAATTGAGCATGCCGATGAATATGATCTGTGGGGTACCATCGTCGAACAATAATTTATCCTGTGTACAGCGTGATAACTATTCTATTGCGCTGTTACACATTGTGCTGCTTTTTTCCTCTTTCCGACTATTATTGCTTTATTATCATCTCTGAGTTCATTAGATTAACTGTTAAGTATTATCTGAAATTACGACTTTATTTCCTGTTAACTGGTCAGTTGATTAGCGACATGAAATAATCTTATAAACTGTTATTAAAGGTACTTTGGTCAGATGGCAGAGAAAAAGGATCTTCAGAACACAACGCACCGTACTTACCGTGTATTTTCTTTACCGTTAATCACGCTACTGATTAGCACATCTCTGTTTTCTGCAACCAGCGCTTTTGCCAATACATTAACGGATAATCGTAGTCAGTTAAAAGATCTACAAACCACCATTGCTGAAAAAGAAAAGCGCGTTCAAGAGCAACAAAAACAGCGCACGGCTTTACTTGGACAACTCAAATCACAAGAGACACAAATCGCTAATGCCAGCCGCTCTGTGCATGAGACGCAAAACCGCTTACAAACCTTAGCTAAAGAGATCAAAACCATCACCGCAAATATTGCCCGATTGCAAAAGCAATATAACGAGCAACAAGCACTGTTAGCACGCCAACTCGATGCGGCTTACCGACAAGGAAAACATCAAGGTATTGAGTTACTGTTTCGCGGTGAAGAAGGTCAGCGAGAAGAGCGGATCTTAGCCTATTACAGTTATATAAATGAAGCGCGTAAACAGTCAATGGAGCAATTGGTTCAAACTTCTAAAGAGCTACAGGCAGAAAAAGACGCCCAACAAGCGAAACAGAACGAGCAAAAGCAGGTACTCACCAAACAGCAACAAGAGAAACAAAAACTGGATAATGCGCTAGCTGCACGTCAAAAAACATTAACGCAACTAGAATCAACCTTAAAAGAAGATCAACGCAATTTAGCCACCATGCGTGCTAATGAAACACGCTTAAGAAATAAAATTGCTCAAGCAGAGCGTGAAGCCAAAGCGCGAGCTGAGCGTGAAGCACGGGAAGCTGCTCGTATTGCCGCCAAGCAACGTGAAGCGCAACAGCGTGGTTCGACCTATAAACCCACCGCCGAAGAACGCTCTTTAATGTCCCGTACTGGCGGATTGGGTAAACCTGCAGGTCAGGCTATTTGGCCTATTAGAGGCAGTTTATTACACCGCTTTGGTGAGTCTATTTCCGGCTCGGGTGAATTACGTTGGAAAGGAATTGTGATCCCCGCGGCACAAGGCACTGAAGTAAAAGCGATTGCGGATGGTCGGGTGCTGTTAGCCGACTGGCTACAAGGGTATGGTTTAGTGGTCGTCGTTGAGCACGGTAAAGGGGATATGAGCCTTTATGGCTATAACCAAAGTGCGTTAGTCAATGTTGGTCAACAAGTCAAAGCTGGACAACCTATCGCCTTGGTAGGAAACAGTGGTGGACAAGAGCGCTCAGCGCTCTATTTTGAAATTAGACGCCAAGGAAAAGCAGTCAACCCAGTTCCTTGGCTTGGGAGGTAGTTTTGCATTTACTTGGCACATTACAACGAAATATCGCGCTAACACTTAGTTTAATGTTGCTAAGTTTTCTATTCAGTGCACCTGCTTTTTCGGCAAAGTTGGCCATTGTTATTGATGATTTTGGTTATCGAAAAAAAGAAGATAACCAAATCTTACAACTGCCAACAGCCGTTTCTATTGCCATCTTACCCAACTCGCCCCATGGTAAAGAGATGGCAACAAAAGCCCATGCCCAAGGACGAGAGATTCTTATTCATATGCCAATGGCACCCATTAGCAAACAACCATTAGAAAAAGATACCTTAAAGCCTTCCATGGATCAGGCTGAAATTAATCGCATTATTCAAAATGCAATTAATCGTGTGCCTTATGCTGTGGGTATGAATAATCATATGGGGAGTGCGATGACATCGGATAGGCAAGCGATGGATAGAGTGATCAAAGCCCTTAATCATTCTGATCTCTATTTTCTTGATAGTGTCACTATAGGCAATACGCAAGCGGCCACGGCAGCCAAAGCGGCTGGCGTTCCTTCTTTACGCCGGCATGTATTTTTAGATAATGTGCAAACAGAAGCAGAAACCCGACAACAGCTTAATCGTGCTATTAATTTAGCGCGTAAAAATGGTTTTGCCATTGCTATTGGTCACCCCCACCCTTCAACCGTAAGGGCATTACAACAGCAGTTGCCACTACTACCTGCCGATATTCAGCTAGTCGCACCCAGTGGTTTGTTAACCCCTTTACCAAACAGCCCAATGGTGCAAGAGCCACCCGCTGTTATACCGCCAACAGAACAATCTAAAGAGCCAAAACCTGCAACATGGTTAAAACCAGCACAACAAGCCATTATTTCGATAAAAAAAAGTACCTTGATTAATACATTATCAAAAGGATTTGATTCATCAGAAAAAAAGAAAATACCCGACCAGTCTGATCCTAGAGAAATAGATAAAGATAAAATAGAGTAATAGCGCAATAAAAAAGCGCCTATATCCTATATAAGGTAAGGCGCTGTAATACTTTTATTAATCGTTTATTATCACAACCATATACTATTACTGCCAATCTAAAATTACTTTGCCCGATTGACCTGAACGCATAATATCAAAGCCTTTTTGGAATTCATCGATAGGAAATTGATGAGTAATAATCGGTGAGAGATCAAGACCCGACTGGATCAGCGCCGCCATCTTATACCATGTTTCAAACATCTCACGACCATAAATACCTTTAATAAATAATCCTTTAAAAATGACTTGCCCCCAATCAATAGCCATATCTGAGGGAGGAATACCCAGTAAAGCAATACGACCACCATGATTCATCGTACTAAGCATGGTACGAAAAGCCGGTGGCGCACCGGACATTTCTAATCCAACATCAAAGCCTTCGGTCATACCTAATTCTTTCATCACATCTGTTAGATTTTCTTTGCTAACATTGACTGCACGGGTGACTCCCATTTTTTTAGCTAGATCAAGGCGATATTCATTAACATCGGTGATCACCACATGGCGTGCCCCCACATGTTTACAGATTGCTGCCGCCATAATACCAATGGGTCCCGCACCAGAAACCAGTACATCTTCCCCCACTAAATCAAAAGATAACGCCGTGTGTACTGCGTTACCAAAGGGATCAAAAATAGCCGCCAGTTCATCCGGAATATTGTCAGGAATTTTAAATGCATTAAAGGCGGGAATAACCAGATATTCAGCAAAACAACCGGGACGATTTACGCCAACACCAATGGTATTACGGCATAAGTGTGTACGCCCACCACGGCAATTACGACAATGACCGCAAGTAATATGCCCTTCCCCCGAGACGCGATCACCAATATTAAAACCTTTAACCTCTTGGCCAATAGCAACAATCTCACCAATATATTCATGGCCAACCACCATGGGAACCGGTATGGTTTTTTGTGACCATTCATCCCAGTTATAAATATGAACATCTGTACCACAAATGGCAGTTTTACGGATCTTGATCATCACATCGTTATGACCAAGCTCAGGTACGGGTACATCGGTCATCCAGATACCGGGTTGTGCTTTTAATTTTGACAATGCTTTCATATTAGAACCTTATGCAATCACATTAAGTTGCTTACCGATTTTAATAAATGCAGCAACAGCACGTTCAATTTGTTCTGGGGTGTGTGCCGCTGACATTTGTGTACGAATACGTGCTTGCCCTTGTGGTACTACTGGGTAGAAAAAGCCGGTGACATAAATACCTTCATCAAGTAAACGTGCTGCAAATTGTTGCGCTAATTTGGCATCTCCTAACATCACAGGAATAATCGCGTGATCAGCCCCCGCCAAAGTAAAACCTGCTGCCGTCATTTTTTCACGAAAAAGTGCTGCGTTACGCCATAAACGAGCGCGCAGTTCATCCCCTGATTTCAGCATATCTAAAACTGCAATAGAGGCGCTCACAATTGCAGGGGCTAAAGAATTTGAGAATAGATAAGGACGAGAGCGTTGACGTAACCACTCCACCACTTCTTTACGAGCTGCGGTATAACCACCCGATGCGCCACCTAAAGCTTTACCTAATGTTCCTGTGATGATATCGACGCGATCTAATACATCACAATACTCATGAGTACCGCGCCCTTGTGCGCCGACAAAACCCACCGCATGCGAGTCATCCACCATCACTAATGCGCCATATTCGTCAGCCAAATCACAGATACTTTTTAGATCAGCAATCACCCCATCCATAGAGAACACCCCATCGGTGGCAATCATGATATGGCGGGCATTATCTGCTTTGGCCTGTTCAAGTTGAGCACGTAACGCCGCCATATCGTTATTGGCATAGCGATAACGCTTGGCTTTGCATAAACGAACGCCATCAATAATCGATGCGTGATTTAACGCATCAGAAATAATCGCATCTTCAGATCCCATCAGTGTTTCAAATAACCCACCATTGGCATCGAAACAAGAGGAGTACAAAATGGCATCTTCCATACCCAAAAATTCAGCAATGTTCTTTTCTAATGTTTTATGTAGATCTTGCGTTCCGCAGATAAAACGCACCGACGCCATACCAAAACCGTGGCTATCCATTCCCGCTTTCGCCGCTGCAATAAGTTGTGGGTGGTTAGCTAAACCTAAGTAGTTATTGGCACAAAAGTTAATAACATGACTACCATCAGCAACCGCAATATCGGCACTTTGCGAAGAAGTGATGATCCGCTCATTTTTAAATAAGCCATCTTGACGTGTTTGTTCGAGTTGTTGATTAATTTGTTGATAGAAAGAGTGAGTAGACATGCTTTCTCCTAAGGCAGAGACGAAAAGAGATAAGAGCTAGAGTTGACTATAATATAATCATTATTGTTTCTTATTTTATGCTTTTGTTCGATTAAAAACGACAAATGTAAATAAATAATGTTATTTATGTAATTAAGATCACTAATCATCACTGCGATTTTCAAGAATTTCACTCTACTCTTCTATGATGAATGCTACCGTTCACGCTGTTCAGTGTTATTATAGTTGCAGAGCTAATTTTTAGATTTTATATAAAGGGGTAGCCATATGATTATCGTCACTGGCGGTGCAGGTTTTATCGGCAGCAATATTGTTAAAGCATTAAATGATGAAGGTTATACCGATATTTTAGTGGTTGATAACCTAAAAGATGGCACAAAATTTGTGAATCTTGTCGATCTTAATATCGCTGACTATATGGATAAAGAAGACTTTATTGCCAGTATTGTAGCCGGTGATGATTTTGGTGATATTGATGCCGTATTCCATGAAGGAGCATGCTCTTCTACTACCGAATGGGATGGCAAATATATGATGGATAATAACTATCAATATTCTAAAGAGTTATTGCATTATTGCCTCGATCGCCAAATTCCTTTCTTATATGCCTCTTCTGCTGCCACTTATGGTGGCCGTACTGATCATTTTATTGAAGAAAGAAAATATGAAGCCCCACTTAATGTCTATGGCTACTCTAAATTCTTATTTGATGAATATGTGCGCCAAATTTTACCTGAAGCACAATCTATGGTGTGTGGTTTCCGTTATTTCAATGTGTATGGCCCCCGTGAAGGGCATAAAGGCAGTATGGCCAGTGTCGCCTTCCATTTAAATACACAAGTCAATGACGGGCAAAATCCAAAATTATTTGAAGGTAGTGAAACCTTCCAACGTGACTTTATTTATGTGGGTGATGTGGCTGCGGTTAATTTATGGTTCTGGCGCAACAATGTCTCCGGTATTTATAATTGTGGTACCGGCCGCGCAGAATCGTTCCAAGCCGTGGCTGATGCAGTTATCGCTTATCATAACGATAAAGATCTCTCTGTTGAGCATATTGAATTCCCTGAGAAACTCAAAGGTCGTTATCAAGCCTTTACACAAGCTGATCTGACAAATTTACGCAAAGCAGGCTACAGCGCCCCTTTTAAAACGGTCGCAGAAGGTGTTGCTCTTTATATGCAATGGTTAAATCAGGATAAGTAATCGCGGTTTATGAAAATTTTTGTGGTAGGGCCTTCTTGGGTTGGGGATATGATGATGTCCCAAAGCCTATATCGTACATTAAAAGCGTTACATCCTGCGGCAACTATTGATGTGATGGCACCCGCTTGGTGTCGTCCATTATTAGAGAAAATGCCCGAGGTCGATAATGCCATTGCTATGCCTTTAGGTCACGGTGCCTTAGCCATTGGTGAGCGTCGCCGCTTAGGTAAACAACTAAAAGCCAAAGGTTATACTCATGCTTATGTTTTACCTAACTCATTTAAATCCGCTTTAGTGCCTTTCTTTGCCGCTATTCCTAAACGTACTGGCTGGCGAGGAGAAATGCGTTATGGATTATTAAATGATTTACGCCCGTTGGATAAAGCTGCATTTCCATTAATGGTAGAGCGTTATGTCGCGCTAGCTTACGATAAACAGCAGGTACATTTAGCCGCTGATTTACCAAAGCCGTTATTATGGCCAAAACTGGCTGTCTCTGACAAAGATATCACTACCACACTTAAGCACTTTTCATTATCTACACAGCGTCCTGCTATCGGTTTTTGTCCGGGGGCGGAATTTGGTCCTGCTAAACGCTGGCCTCATTACCACTACGCGACATTGGCCCAGAAACTTATTAGCGAATATGGCTATCAGATTTTCTTATTCGGTTCACAAAAAGATAAGCCTGCAGGGGAAGAGATCAAACACGCCTTAACCCCCGATGCCCAAGCAGCTTGTATTAATCTGGCCGGTGAGACTTCTCTTGAGCAAGCCGTTAACCTCATTGCCGCTTGTAAAGCCGTGGTGAGTAACGATTCTGGCTTAATGCATGTCGCCGCAGCATTAGAGCGTCCATTAGTTGCCCTTTATGGCCCAAGTAGTCCCGATTTTACCCCCCCGTTATCCGATAAAGCCCGTGTTATTCGTTTAATTACTGGCTATCACAAAGTGCGTAAAGGCGATGCTGAACAAGGTTATCACCAAAGCTTAATCGACATTCAACCGGAACAAGTCTTTAGCGAACTCGAGCAATTACTCGCTACGGAGCCATCGCTATGAAGCGGGTACTGATTGTTAAAACCTCTTCCATGGGGGATGTACTGCATACCCTACCGGCATTAACTGATGCAAGAGCAGCATATCCTGAGATCTGTTTTGATTGGGCCGTTGAAGAGGGTTTTGCGCAAATTCCAAGCTGGCACCCAGCTGTTGATACCGTTATTCCTGTCGCAATACGCCGTTGGCGTAAAAACTGGTTTAGTGCGCCTATTCGCGCTGAACGTGCACAATTTCGTCACGCGATACAAGCACATCATTATGATGCGGTGATTGATGCCCAAGGTTTACTAAAAAGCGCTTTTTTAGTTACACGCTATGCGAAAGGCACTAAACACGGCTATTCTCGTCAAAGTGCTAGAGAGCCTTTAGCGAGTTTTTTCTATAATATTCGCCACAATGTCAGTAAAAAAATGCATGCGGTAGAGCGTATCCGCCAGCTATTTGCCCTCAGCCTTAATTACCCACTCCCCACTACTCAAGGGGACTATGGTATAGCACAGCATTTTCTCTCATTACCCGCTATTGATAAACGCCCTTATTTAGTCTTCTTACACGCCACTACCCGTGATGAGAAACATTGGCCCGAGACCCATTGGCGAGAGTTAATTGCATTACTGGCGAATTCAGGTTTACGTATCAAACTACCTTGGGGCGCAGAGCATGAACATCAGCGTGCAATACGCCTTGCTCAAGGTTTTGACTATGTTGATGTATTACCCAAAATGTCACTCGCAGAAGTAGCTCAAGTGATTGCTGGAGCGCAAAGTGTCGTTTCTGTCGATACCGGATTAAGCCATTTAACCGCAGCCTTAGATAAGCCGAATATTACCCTCTTTGGCCCTACCGATCCGGGATTAATCGGCGGTTATGGTAAGGCACAAAGGTCGTTAAAAGCAGCAGGTGGGGATATTGGGGAGATCACGCCTCAAAAGGTTTTTAATATACTTAATATTTAACCCAATACCCTAAAAGTTATTTATCTTTTAGGGTGTTATTTACTGCAGTTAGAACCTCATCAACAGTAATCAAGTCCATCGAAAGTGCTCTATTTTCATCTTGTTGCGGGATCTTATGGATAATAGTATGAATATCAAGATCTTGATAAGGTCCTGTCCAATTTGGATTTGCGGTTACAAATAAACTTACCGTAGGTACTTGTAATGCTATTGCCAAATGTAGCGGGCCGGTGTCTCCCGTAACTAATACCGCCATGGTTTTTATTTGACTTAACAGATCAGGTAGTGAGGTTTTTCCTACCAGATTTTCTATATTTTGATGATATCTTTCAGGTAATAAAGCAAAAAACTCTTCTGGCAATTCCAGCTCTCTCGATGAACCTATTAGCTTTATTTGTAATGATGGCGCACTATCAATTAATTTTTTCGCTAATTCCACAAAAGATACAACAGGCCATCTACGCTCTTGTGTGGATGCTCCCATCTGAAAACCAACAATGCTATTTTTACTTTGAGCTAATGATTCTATTTTACAAGGGAGCTCCATTCTAGTATCAGTACTATCAATTCCTAAATAAACAATAATATCAAGTTTACTTTGAATAACATGACCTCCAGCTGGATTATGATCAGCAATAATCCATTTTTGAAACCATTTAGGAATAATATCTGATGTATTACGTAAAATATATTGGCAACCTGCCATCACGGCAAATAATACGTCATAAGGAAGGTGGGAATGTAAAATAATCGCTAACTCAGGTTTATACTTTTTAGCTTGTAAAGCCACCGGTAACAAGTTTCTGATCTTATTATCCCAATACACCACACTATCTATTTGCTCATAGTTTTCCACTAATAGCTTATTTTTTACACTAGAAACCAGTGTGATATGTGCATCAGGATAATGTGCACGAATTGCTCTGATGGCTGGGGTATTAAACATAAAATCCCCCAGCGCCGTGGTTGAAAAAATAACAATACTGTTAAATTTGATATCAGATGAAAATGTTGCCGTTTTTTTCATCTTACCAAAGAGTGGGTTATAGAGATTTAAAAAATAGTGCACCCATTTTAATTTCTTTAACTTCATCTTATTTTGCCTGCACTTTATTTTGATAATACTCAGCCAATGTCATTCCCTGTACTTTATCTTGTAAGAAATTAAATAGTGTTTCTAAATCATTATATAAGCCATCAATATCTTGTTCTGTTCTAAAAGTAGGGCTTCCACCAGGCATAAACTCAGAAGAATGCAACATAAATTCAATATGAGAGTGACCTTGGGCTAAAGATTTTTGTGCCACTTCAACCATCTGTTGTGCATTTCCCCCTTTAGGGCGTAACCAATTCACTGAAGGTGAGCGTTGTTTACCTCTTAGCCTATCGTACCCTTGCTTAATTTTATTCATAAAAGGGGAATGTTTATATTGAATACTCATTGGCACTTCAAGTAACGTTGAATCCCCTGCTTTGCTGATATCATTAACATCCATAAAGTATGCATGGCTTGGGAAATTACTGTAATCTGTACCGCCGGATTGTGCCGGATCACCTTTAGTAAAACGCCAATCGACTTTTGGTGTGACTGAGCAATCCACTTGATAACCAAATTCAATCAATAGCTGCGCATAAGTTTCATTAAATGCCCAACGCCCAGCACGGTGACTTAACATTTTTGTTTGTAGTTTATTTTCCAGTAAGTCAGTCATAAAGGCAATTTTGTCGCGCATCTGCGATTTGGGGTATTCAATTAAATAAGGCTGATAATGGAGATCATTGTCCGTTAACGCAACAAGTGGGGGACTATTCCATGCATGAAGGTGCATACCAATTTCCCCAGTGTTACGGGCTATCACATCTTGTGCAAACTCAATATAGGCTTCATCTATTGCCATTTCATAGTTGGTTAGCCAAACGGGTTTAAATTGAAAACGTTCGCAAAGTTGCTGAAAACGGGGTAAAAAATGCGTATTTTGCGTAGTAATATTATGCTCATTTTCCCAAAGATTATCGCCTTCGGTATCTAATGTGATAATAAATGCTGTTTTTTTCATTGTATTTTTTTACTCTTTTTTTCAAAAAAATCTATCATGTTTTTTATGTAGACATCTCCATAAAATTTTTTAATCGATTTTTTTATTTTGCTGTATTCAGGTAAATCTAATCTACCATTGATGATATCATTTAATATTTTTAAAAATGATAATTCATCATTAACAGGGAATAATTGTCCATTATCTCCATCAATAATATCAGAAGGCCCAGTTAAACAGTCAGAGCTAACACAATAGATCCCATAAGATTGAGCTTCAATTAAGACCATGGGAAGTCCTTCATGAGTAGATGTCAATAAACAAGCCGTGACTTCTTTAATATGATTTAATACATAATCCCAAGCATTATCTTGCCACCCATGAAAAATAACCTTTTTATCAATATGTAGTTTTTGGGCGAGAGAAAAAAGTTTACTTCTATCTTTCCCATCCCCCACTAAGTGTAGTTCCCAATTTCCCTTAAGTTTACCTAATGCATAGAACATAAATTCAAGATTTTTACTTTCTTTAGACAATAATCTCCCAATATAAAGAAACTTAATCTTATTTGATGGACGATGAATTATCTTATCTGTTCTATCAACTGGATTATAAACCACATTAATATGAGATTCTGGTACATTATGATTTAATAAGTATTTTTTATTACCCGAGCTAATTGGGATATGATAATTTACATTTAAAGTATATACTGCTTTATATGCTGTCCATAATGATGTATGTATCCAAGAAAAAACAGGGATATTTCTCAATGAAAACTTAGAGGCTAAATTTGCTATATAACAACCAATAACATCTGATGCAATAATAATATCTGGGTTGTCTTTCCTTAAGATACCTGATAATTTACACGAGAACATAAATCGTCTTATCTTATGATTTCTTATTTTACATCTTATAAATCTTACATTTAGGTTTTTATGCCAATTTTCATTAATACATATATCTCTTTCTTTTAGAAGAATTATAGACAGGCTAATATTTGGATAGTGCTCTTTTAATAAATCATTTAATTTATTAAAAACAACTTCCATACCTCCTAAGCCTTGCAATTCAATACCAACTATAACTATTTTTTTTATTGACATAAATATTTATCCACAAGAAAATCTAATTTAGATTTAATTAGGTCTATTGATATATCACTCACTTTACTATCTATTTTCTTCTGTGTTATCTGAATTGCTTTTTTATTATTAGGTGACCACATAAAATTATTTACATACTTACCATGATAATCATTTCCATATAAAGCGAGCGTAGGTTTATCAAAAGCAGTAGCAACATGCACAATAGATGTATCTGGTGTTATAATTAAATCAGCATGTTTTATTATTGCTGATGCACTAATAAAATCACCAATAGGGTTACTTAAAAAACTATCGATCTGAAGATTAACTAAATCATTTTGACGCCCAATAAATATAATATTTACAGAATACTTTTTTAAATAAGAAATTATAAACAATAACTGCTCTTTTGAAATATCTCTTTTTTCTGATGCAGAAAAAGGATTTATTACTACATTTTTTTTATAAGGTAAATTATTAATAAAATCTACTATACGATTTTCTACTATTTCAGGTATGTTAATCTCATATTTAAGATCACCAAAAGGCACATTAAGAGCATCAAGCATTTTTTTATATCTTTCAATAACATGCGATGTATACTCATTATAATTAATATTTAAATTATAAGATTTAATATTATTTTTATTAAAACCTACAACATTCCTAGCATTAATCAATCTTATAAACATCAAATATGGTATAGATATTAATTCTCCCATATCTATTATAAGATCATAGTTATTCTTTCTTAACGTTAAAGCTAATTTTATTATAGAAAATAATTTCTCTTCATATGTATAGTGATCATTGTATAAGTCAGAGTATTCAATAACACAGAAATTACTTTTCCCAGTAACTATATCTATATTATATCCACTATTCTTTAGTTCTCTTAAGATTGATGTCGAAACAACCATATCGCCAATCTTGTCATCATCACGCAAAAAAAGGACTTTAGGCTGCTTTTTCAAAGCGAAAGGCTTACGTGAAATAGGATCAATAAAAAATTTTGCAATGGCAAATTTTACTTTTTTTAAAAAGTAATTTTTTTGCCTATTTAGACGTCGAATTGTACTAAAACGTTTCTGACTCATTATTGATATTCTCTAACTATAATAAGCTCAATATACTGACGGATCACTTCATCAATATCAAATTTTTGATACATATTAGGCGTAATTTTAGGCGGGTTAAAGTAAGCTAAACGCATTTTTTCAGCCAAGGATGCTGAATTTAATTCAGACTTATAATCTGCTAATTCACCCTCCATAATTTCACTGATCCCACCAAGGCAATTAGTACTTACTATAGGGGTATTACAAATAAGTGATTCGACTAAAACATTTCCTAAGCCTTCACTATCAGAGCTTAATACCACCGCTTTAGCATCTTTGATCACAGGGAATGGATTGGCTAAAAAGCCAATTAAGCTCACTTTATTTTCTAAATTTAGTGCAACAATTTTATTTTTAATATTGCTGGTGACCTCAGAAGATCCCTGTCCTGCAATCAATAATTTACAAGGTAGATTGGCTAAAGCAAACGCTTCTAGCAAGCGGTCATGGCGCTTTACTTGATGAAAACGACCAATATGCAATAAATAATCCTGCTTTTGGTAGGGATTATTTTCTGATCCCAGTGTTCTGATTTCTTGAATATCAAATGGGTTATAAATTGTTTTTAATTGATTAGGGACAATTTTAATATTCTCTATTAAATCTTGTCCTGCCGCATTTGATACCGTAATAATATTTTTACCCTGATAGACTTTTTGAATTTTCTTCTGTTTTAACCAGCGGGAAAAACCTTTTTTATTGCCTAAATAAGACTGTGAAAAAATACCGTGAATACAATACCATACATTCTTATCTGCCAGTTGTTTTGATAGTGCAACAATTCTGTCAGTCTTATGTAAGTTAGAGACAATTAACGCAGGAATACCTTTGCGCGCAAACAATGCCTGAAGGGTCTTATCCATCGAGTTGGCACGTCGTTTTAATTCTGTTTGTCGATAAAATAAGCCATGGTAACTATCTGCATCAATTAATAGTTCAATATCTGCAGGAATAGCATAGTCACATTTTTCTGCTAATGAGAGTAATGTAACTTGATAACCACGTTGACTTAAGCCATGACAAAGCCTGATCGTGACATTTTCAGCGCCACCACCCGGTAATCCATCAATAATAAAAAGTATATGTTCCTTCATAGGCTAAGAACCTTTTGGTAAAGCTCGATCAGTTGTTGAGACAAATTCTCAGGTGTATAGGGTAGTATCTTATTTCGTGCAGCCTTAGACATCTTATTACCTAAGTTATCGGCCGGAATACTCTCTATTGCACCGATCATTGCGGATATATCTAATGCATCTGTGACAAATCCATTTAGACCTTGTTCAATAAATTCTGCTCCACCGCATGTATCACTGGTGATCACCGGTAATCCACATGCCATGGCTTCTAAAATAACATTAGGAAAAGGATCATACAGTGTGGGTAACAATAGTCCATCAGCCATTTGATAGAAAGGTAAGGTGTCTTTCTGTACACCTAAAAATAAGATCCGTTGATGACAGTTTAATTGATGAGCTAATTGTTGGTATTTCTTGTACTCTTTGTCTTGACCAATCACTAACAGGTAAGCATTAGTATGACTAATCGCCTCAATAGCAGCTCTTAATCCTTTACGTTCAAACCCTGAGCCGACATAAATAAAACACTTACTCTCAACCGGAATATGATATTGCTGACGTAATTGTTGCCGATAAAGAGCCGTGGCAGGGAAAAAACGCTGATGATCAATCGCATTATAAATCACACTAATACGTTCACTTTCAACGCCAAAATCTTCCATCACCTCACGTTTGACCATTTCTGAATTGCAAATCACCCGTTTTAGCTCAGGAGATTGATACATCTCTTTTTCTGCGTTCATTACATAACGATGATAACAACTATTAAGCAGTAATTTACTTCGTAAAGGTGATAAAACCCGAGAGCGTTGCAGTAACCAACGGCGATGTACACCATCTCCTGCGCGGTAAATATCACAACCAGCAATACGTTCATGGCTTTGTACTAAATCAAACTTTTCTTGTTGCCAACAGTGTCTTGCTGCTTGTGCAAACCCTTTTTCACGGCTAATCCGTCCCCATTTAAAAGGGTTAACAATATGAATATGCCATTGTGGTTGCACCGCGCCAATCCAAGAGCGTGTAATCACATTCAACTCTACGGATTGATTATCTAACGCTTCCAGTGCGCGAGAAACAAAACGCTCAGCGCCACCGTCTGGTCGATATTTTTGACGTACTATCGCCAAGCGGAATGTATTCATTTTAGTTGTCTCCTTACGGCTTCAAGTACATCTTTAACAGGAATTAAACTTAAATAACGCGTTTGCGTGTTGGTATGCACATCATCAGGATCTGGGAGTTCTCCATAATTTCCCGCCCATAAAACTTCGCCAATATGTTGCCATGGCGACCAATGAAATAATTTTGATGGACCAAACAGTGCCACCAGTGGCGTTTTTAGTGCTGAAGCCATATGCATTGGTACTGAATCAACTCCAATGAATAACTCAGCATTATCAATCAATGCACCAAGTTGCGGTAAAGATAACTGCCCTGATAAAGAGACGCTATCATTTGTCTTACATCCTTGAATAATGGTTTCAACCATCTCTTTTTCTCGGGAGTCTGGCCCTGATGTTAAAACAATTTGATGTCCCTGTTGTTGTAGGGTATCTATTAATTCAGACCATTTATGCTCATCCCAACATTTAAAGAACCACCGAGACGTCGGCTGGATCACAATATAAGGGGTTAACACACCATAAGCTTTTAATTTTTCCATCACAGCCTGTTTATCTTGATGGCTGTATGTCATGGATACTTGAGTATCTATTTGTTGCAATGACAGCGGTTGTAGTAGTGCTAAATTTTGTTCAACAATATGTCGATTATCGACTGAGCCTAATGGGATTAAATCACTAAAACACTTTTTCCAAACAGGGCTTTGTCGTTTATAAATATCATAGCCGATACGGACTTTTGCGCCTGTAAAGCGGGTAATAAGCGCACTATTCCACTGATCAGCTAAATTAATCACCACATCATACTGTCGATGTCTTAACTGATTAACTAACCACCACTCATAGCGAAATCGAGCTAATTTACCCTCTTTTTTCCAAGCCTTGTCTAAGGAAAAAATATTTTCAATAGCAGAGAAATTCTCAATCATGGGTGCGGTTTCTTTGTTAATTAAAACATCAACCTCCACATTTGGATAATTCGCTTTTAGCGTATTAATAACAGGGGTAATTAACAACGTATCACCATGATGGCGTAGTTTTATAATTAGAACCCGTTGTATTAATGTCATTTTTTTACTCATAACGCTCCAAAAGCACCCTATTGATCCGTTCTATTATTTGATTATAAAAAATTTCCTCACTAATTTCTTAAATAATCTGAATAATCTGTTTTTAGTACACCAAAAAGCCGTTAAATGATAAATAACGTGGTCTATCATCATATCATTTGTTTTTACACACTTTCTCCTACACAGTGTGGTACTATAGGCTTTCGTCCAGATAAGTGAATTTGATAGCATGTTGTTGCGTTTATATCAGGTACTTCTTTACCTTATTCAACCTCTGATTTGGCTACGTCTTTTATTACGCAGCCGCAAAGCACCCGCCTATCGCAAACGGTGGGGTGAGCGCTATGGCTTTTGTCGAGGCAAAGTCGCGCCTCATGGCATTTTATTGCACTCCGTTTCAGTGGGTGAAACACTTGCCGCTGTACCTCTTGTTCGTGCATTACGCCACCATTATCCCGATTTACCTATTACCGTCACCACCATGACACCAACAGGCTCAGAGCGCGTACGCTCTGCATTTGGTGACGATGTGTACCATGTCTATCTTCCTTATGATTTACCCGGCTCGGTTAATCGTTTTCTTACAACGGTTGATCCGAAATTGGTGATCATCATGGAAACAGAGCTGTGGCCAAATCTTATCTCACAGCTCTATCGTCGCAAAATCCCATTGATTATTGCTAATGCTCGCTTATCAGAGCGCTCAGCAGCGGGTTATCAAAAACTAGGTAGTTTTGTCAAAACGATGCTGAGAAAAATTACCTTAATTGCTGCCCAAAATCAGGAAGATGGCGAACGTTTTATTGCTTTAGGGCTAAAACGCTCACATCTGCATATTACCGGTAGCTTAAAGTTTGATATCTCGGTCACCCCTGAGCTCGCCGCTAAAGCAGTGGCATTACGCCGCCAGTGGGCAGCACATCGCCCTGTCTGGATAGCCACCAGTACCCATGAAGGGGAAGAGGCGATTGTCTTAGATACCCATAAAAAATTACTGGCACAATTTCCTCAACTGTTGCTGATTTTAGTTCCCCGCCATCCAGAGCGTTTTGCAAAAGCAGAGCAACTTACCCAAGAGGCTGGCTTTAAATATACCCTACGCAGTAGCGATGCTATTCCCGATGCACAAACCCAAGTGGTGATAGGCGATACTATGGGGGAGTTAATGTTGCTATATGGAATTGCTGATCTGGCCTTTGTTGGAGGCAGTTTAGTCGAGCGCGGTGGACATAACCCATTAGAAGCCGCAGCCCATGCTATTCCGGTATTAATGGGGCCTTATACTTTTAATTTTAAAAATATCTGTGCCAAATTAGACCAAGCTGAAGGGCTAATTACCGTTACTGATAGTGACTCTATGGCGACGGCAATCGCCTCATTACTCAATGATGAAGATTATCGCCGCTATTATGGACACCATGCCGTAGAGGTACTTCATGAGAATCAAGGGGCGTTATTGCGCTTATTAACCTTACTCTCTCCCTATCTGCCACCACGGAGTCACTGATGAGTGAAAGTAAACGCCTCTCGGTCGTGATGATCAGTAAAAACGTTGCGGATGTTATTGAAGCATGTTTAGACTCGGTACAATGGGCTGATGAAATTATTGTTTTAGACTCAGGGAGCGACGATGCAACTTGCCAATTGGCCCGTGAAAAAGGGGCTAAAGTATTTAGCAACACTCCATGGCCGGGGTTTGGTAAACAGCGACAATTAGCACAGCAATACGCCACAGGCGATTATATTTTTATGATTGATAGTGATGAGCGTATTACCCCTGAGTTAAAAGCCAGTATTCAAGCCGTGTTACAACAACCTGAATCGGGTGTGGTTTATAATTGTGCTCGCCGTAACCTGTTTATGGGCCGTTTTATGAAACATAGTGGTTGGTATCCCGATAAAGTAACCCGCCTTTATGCTCGTGAACAGTATCAATATAATGATAATTTGGTTCATGAGTCTTTAGAAACCCAAGGCGCAACCATTAAAACTTTACCAGGGGATCTGCTGCATCTTACTTGTCGTGATTTAATCGAGTTCCAACAAAAACAGCTAAAATACGCTAAAGCATGGGCACAAGAGCGCAATCAGCAGGGTAAAACCACCCGTT
Source organism: Proteus sp. MB838 (assembly GCF_054767435.1). Lineage (NCBI taxonomy): Bacteria > Pseudomonadati > Pseudomonadota > Gammaproteobacteria > Enterobacterales > Morganellaceae > Proteus > Proteus sp. MB838. Next base: position 48,368 of record NZ_BAABMO010000005.1, on the reverse strand, counting down.
ATAGTGCCATTATTAGCCATACGCTGGGGGCATTTTTTAAAACTTGGTTACTGAGAATGGGTATTTTAGATGGAAAACAGGGATTAATATTGGCATTTGTTAATGCACAGTATACCTTTAATAAATACGCCTCGTTATGGGAACTTAGCCGGAAAAACCGTGAATATGAAAAATAAAGCTATCTACCCTGGAACCTTTGATCCCATCACCTATGGGCATATTGATATTCTCACTCGTGCTGCGGGTATGTTTGACACGGTGTTATTAGCTATTGCTGCCAGCGCCCGTAAAAACCCTATGTTTAGTTTAGAAGAGCGTGTCGCTTTAGCAAAAGAAGTCACCCAACACCTGCCTAATGTGGAAGTTGTCGGCTTTTGTGAGCTAATGGCGAATTTTGCTAAAAAACAGCAAGCGACCATTTTGATCCGTGGCGTACGCTCGGTTTCTGATTTTGAATATGAGTGGCAACTGGCGAATATGAACCGTCATTTTGCCCCAGATCTCGATAGTGTCTTTTTGTTACCTTCACAAAATCTCTCTTTTGTTTCTTCTTCACTGATCAAAGATGTGGCACGTCATGACGGCGATGTATCGACTTTTTTACCTGAAGTAGTTGCTACAGCAATGCTACAAAAGCTCGGTAAGCGTTAATCGGTTATTTCACCATGTTGGCAATGTCGGCAAAAGAAAGTGCTACGTTGCCCCTGCTTAATACTTTCAATAGTATGACCACAAATTAAGCACGCTTTATCTTTGCGCCCGTAGACAAATAGCTCTTGGGCAAAATAACCTGGTTTACCATCAGATTGTAGAAAATCTTTTAAGGTGGTTCCCCCTTGCTCTATCGAGCGAGTTAATACCGCTTTAATGGCATTAACCAATACGTCACACTCTTGCTCGGTTAAGCTATTGGCTTTTCTATCTGGCATGATCCCTGATGAGAAGAGTGCTTCATTCGCATAAATATTGCCGACACCCACCACCAGTTTGTTATCCATTAGCCATGGTTTGATGGCGATTTTTTTATTTTTGCTCTGTTGATATAAATATTGCGCGTTAAATTGCGCCGAAAGCGGCTCTGGCCCTAAATGGGCTAATACGGAGCTGGTGGCTAAATCTTCACACCATAGCCATGCACCGAAACGACGCGGATCGGTATAGCGTAGTACTTTGCCATCACGAAACACTAAATCAATATGATCGTGTTTCTCTTCAGGCTGCTCTTCTGGCAAGATACGTACACTGCCGGACATGCCTAAATGAACAATGATCCATCCTTGATTTAATTCAATTAACAGATATTTAGCGCGCCGTTTAACACTTAAAATCGGTTCATCCAGCAAGGTTTTGATTTTTTCAGAAACAGGCCAACGTAATTTACTATTACGCACTATTGCGTAGTGTAAGATATTGCCCACTAAATGAGGCTCAATACCTCGGCGACTGGTTTCAACTTCTGGTAATTCTGGCACAAGTCACTCCATTATTGTCACTTGAGAAATACAGCGATAACATCATTTTTATTGTATGATGAGCCATTCATCCCCACAAACCGCTAGAGCAATATAACATAAAGGACAGTGGCAGCTTATTATGATGTTGTTTAAAGACGATAGTAAAAAATCTTTATGGAATTTATCCATTATTGGACTTTACATTATATTGATCTACTTACCCGATATCACTCGCTATAAAAATATAGTGATGGGGCTAATTGGTGCAACGGCACTTTGGTACCTGGTGCGTGATTTTCGCACTATTGGTCAGATTTTTAAAAATAATCTCGCCTATGCGCTGTTTTTTTTATTGCTCGCCATTGGCTATTCAGTCGTGATTTCCGTAGAGCCCGCACTGAGTCTAAAAGAGATGAATAAGCCGATTTTAAATGGCTTACTGCTCTTTGCTATTGCGTTTCCCATTGTATTGTATAAAGAAACACCTACGGCAATTGCGAAGATGGTGATGGTGTCATTCGCCATGGGGTTATTGGTGATTATGGCAAAGGAGTTGGTGCAGTATTATTTGGAATATCAGCAAAATCTTTTGCCTTTTACAACAAAAAGTCAATTAGCGCATAGAGAAATCTCTTATGCTCTGCTATTTTTCTTTCCTATTATATTGGCCTTATGGGCATTGAAAAAAAATCATTCGATAATTAATTGGCTTTTATTAAGTGTGGTTAGCCTATTATTTTTATTTGCAATCTTAGGGACATTAGCACGCGGGGCTTGGGTCGCATTAGCGATTAGTACATTACTTATCTTAATCATTAATCGCCAGTGGATATTTACTTTACTCAGCATGGGTATCTGCGTTGCGCTCTTTTTCGGTGTAACACAATTACCTAATAACCAATTTATTAACGCCAAACTTAAACATAAACTATCGCAAACCAATAGCGGACTAAGATTTGATGGTGGTACCCAAGGCTCAGCCTTAGATTTAATCTTAGAACAACCTATTAAAGGCTATGGTTATGGTAATCAGCTTTATCATAATGTTTATAATCAGCAAGTAAAACAGCATAAAAACTGGGTCTTTAAAAAATCCATTGGTCCCCATAATGTATTTTTAGCTTTCTGGTTTGCCGGCGGTATTTTGGGGTTAATAAGTCTACTCTATTTCTGCGCGTCTTTTATCGCTCAGGGTATTCAACTGATCCGCAAAAATCAGGGGATTATTCGCCAAGCAGCGCTAGTGTTATTAATATCGTTTTTAGGGGTTTATGTACTGCGTGGATTATTTGAAAATGCCTATATTAATCAAGTGGGTATTTTATTAGGGTTAATGTTAGCATTGCGCTATTCATTATTAAATCAGCCCTCAGCAACACCGACCCAAGAAGATAAATCCGTTAGCTAATCAGTTTATTGATGGTATGTAAAATCGTCTCTGCCCGTTTATCCCAGTTGTAATAATTTTCAACTAATGAACGGGCGTGATTGATTTTCTCACTGGTACGTTGTGGCTCTTCTCTTAGTAATTTAATTTGTTGGGCAAAACTCTGCGCATCACCACTATCAGCAAAACTTACCGCTTTTTCATCCACCACATCACGAATTGATGGAAAATCTGAAATAACCACCGGTTTTCTCATCGCCATATATTCAAACAGTTTTAACGGAGAGGTGTAGCGACTACCGATACTGGTTAAGGTTAAAGGCAGCACACAAATATCATGTTGAGCAATCGCCTGAAAGCGTTGTTTAGGATCGATAAAACCAAGAAAGTTAACTTTCTCTTTTACATCCATCTCCTTAGCAAGCAATTGCAGCCCTTTAATTTGCTCAGCCGTTCCACCAGCAATATTCAGTCTAGCATTATCCAGATATTTCATCGCTCGCATCATGGTGGGGATCCCTTTCCATTTATGCAAACTACCTAGATAAAGTACCTCTGTTACATTATTGGTCGTAGCGATTATATCTCTATGGCTATCTTTGTTGCTATCTGCGGCATATAAATCTACCCCATCGGGTACAATAGTAATAGGCGTGGTTACTTGATATTGCGAAATAATATCGTCCCTTAACAGCGAGGTCAGCACAAATACTGCCGTTGCGCGACTGTATACCAACTTCTCCATTTTTAGCAGTTTATGGTATTTCAGGCGATTTTTTTTCGTTTCAAAAGAGTGCGACTCTGCAAAAGATTGCGCAAAAATCTCATGGCTTTCGAAAAAAAGCGGAATATCTGCATGGTTCTCAGCCAAATAGCAGGCCAGTTTTAAATTACGCGTAAATAGTGCATCAACAGGGTGTTGTTTTAACCAACGTGCAATTTGTAATGAAAATAGCTTTTGCGAATTAAAGGGAAAATACCATTTACGTCTGATATCTCTTAGCGCAATTAACCGCGCATTGTTATGAATATCACGCCCGAGAATATCGCTATCTCGATACTGTCCTTTAGGGGTGACTAGCGTCACTTGTGCACCGGCACGGGCAAACGCATCAACGTTTTGCAATATTTGCAATGAAGCCACACGCAAATCGGGAACGGGATAAGGATCAAGATAGGCGATTTTCATCATTCTGTTTTTAATGCCTGTAGTAATCGTTGTGCTGAATGTTGCCAAGTATAGTGAGAAGCAATGCGTTGGCGTGCATTTTCGCCCATTGCTTTACCTCTATCCGGCAATGCCCGAAGATGGTTGATGGCTTTCACCATCGCGGTTACATCACCTGGGGTTACCAATAATCCTGCACTTTGCTCATTGCCTACCACCTCAGGAATACCGCCAATATAGCTGGCAATCACCGGTTTTCCACATGCCATTGCTTCTGCAATGGTGATCCCAAATGCTTCATCGCCGATACTCGGGAAAACCCCCGCATCACAAGCGGCATAAAACTCAGGTAACATTGCATGCTCAACAGGTTGATGAAAAATAACTTGTTCAGCAACACCTTTTACCATCGCTTTATTTTTTAATTGTTCAAGCGCATCACCCGCGCCGATGATCAGTAACTTAACGTCTTCATCTCGCAATTGGGCTATTGCATCAATAGCAACACTTAAGCCTTTCCAACCGACTACACGCCCCGCAAATGCCAATAAAAATGTAGGCTCACTCACCCCGAGCTGTTGGCGCAAAGATGTTGTCATAGGCTTAAACTTTGCCATATCAACACCATTATAGATAACCGCAGGAAATTGTTTAAAATGCTGCTGAATTTGCCAAGCATTAAAATGGCTACACGCAACCCAAGCAGAGATTTTTTTCGCCAGTTTACGATCACCTTTAAAAAAGCTGGTGCCACCACTCATATAACAAAAACGTGTCGAGCAAGATTTGGGCATCATTGCAGGCCAAAAGAAATCAAACGGCTTAGTTAAAATAACCCAATCAAAATTTTGTCGAATAACATCTTGTTTAGCATAGCGAGCAAAACTATAACGTTCAACAATACGACGAAAACGACCACCGAGATCGATAACTTTCTCTCTTGGTGTATAAGGATAGGTATGAATATGAATTTGTCGGCCTGCTAGTTCATGCCTGACATCACCATTGCCCCCATAAAGATGTACCTCATGTCCCGCATCATGTAACTGTTTGGCAAGCTCCCATACTGCGGTTTGGATCCCACCATAAGACATTGTGATTGTGACATCAATTAAGCCAATCTTCATGAGTTACTGTTTCACCTTTATTCCATTTAAAATATCGCTAACGGCATGCCAAACATTGGCGACAGAAATATCAGACATACTATCTTCACGACTTGCATCGGCTAACGCAATAGGATGTTGGATAATATGACAACATGAATGTTGTAATGGCGCTAAATAACATCCGGGATGATAGCTGTGATACATGGCTACCATCGGAATACCTAACGCGCCAGCTAAATGCGTCGGCCCTGTATCAACCCCGATATAGAGCGACAAATGCGCCATAATGGCAGCATTTTCGCGCATAGAAACTTGCCCTGCTAATGCCAAACAATGCTCAGTACCTATTTTTTTCGCCAGTTCAATGGCGACTTGTTGGCTCTCTTTCCCACCTAATAACAGAAAATAGGCCTGCTCGTCATGAGTCATTATCTGTTTGGCTAACTGCAAAAAGTGTTCTATAGGCCAATCGCGGTAAGCTTTGGCAGGAAAACTTTGTAATTGTAAGCCAATAATGTGCTTATTAATTAATGCATTACTCTCTATAAACTGTTGGGCAAATTGCTTTTCTTCTGAACTAATAGAGTAGCGTAATTGCCAATTGGTTGGGTAAATTCCTAATGCATTAATTAATAAAGCACGCTCTTTTTGTGCCACCATTAACTCTTTAGGGTAAGCCACCCATGTTATGTCTGATTGCTTTTGGTTATTTTCAGCAAAAGCCACTACATGTTGTGATTGACGGCGGGCATACTGCACTAATGAATGATCATTTCCATATACCAAAGCTAAATCATAAGGTTTATGGGGTAACCATCCTCGCCAACGGGCGCGCTTTTTCGAGAAAGGCTTAACACTAAAAATATCAGGATTGTGCTGCAAAATGCAGGCACTGCGTTTATGCGCCAATACATGAATACGCGCATTCGGCCAACGCTCTTTTAGTGCGTGGATCACCGGCGTGATCAGTAACGTATCACCAAAACGCGCAATTGCTATAACCAATATGTTTTTTGGATCCATACACTTTTTATTTAGTTTAAATGATACATTTACTTTCCAGACTATACACTAAAAAGCATTACAAATATTCATAAACAGAATGAAAATATAACATCAGATACAGGATAATTAGCCCTTAGCGACTTTATTGGATATCAATTATCGTGATTTATCTTTAAGGCTAATGGCGTTAATAAATATTTTTTCCATTTTATCTAGCATGTTATCTAAACCAAACTGAGCTTTGGCATGGGCTAATGACGCTTGCCCCATTTGTTGACGTAACTCATCAGAGGCCATTAATTTAGCAAGGTAATTAATTAGGGTTTCTTGTACTTTAGGTGCCAATGTAAAGCCGGTTTTACCATCAATCACCGCTTCACTAATTGCACCTACTGTGGTTGATACCACCGGTAATCCGCAAGCCATCGCTTGCATAATACCTTGTGGCACCCCTTCGTTACCAAAAGAGGGTAAGGCAAATAAATCCATTGCATTTAAGCAATCCGGCACATCATTGCGGTTGCCTAAGAAAAAGACACTCTCTTCTAATCCTGCAAGTTTAACCATCGGTTGTAAATTTTTACGTTGTGGGCCATCTCCGACGAGAAGTAGTTGCCAGTCAGGAAATTGCAGATGCAATGTTTTCCATGCTTCTATTAGGTATTTATGTCCTTTCCATACCCGCATTGTTGCCACAATCCCTAATGTAGGTTTATTAGGCACACCTATTTTTTCTCGTGCTTGCTGTTTATTTTGTGGCGAGAACTTTTCTAAATCGATCCCCGTAGGAACTGAGGTCATTTGACTGAGCGGAAAACGATTATATTGATGTAAGGTTTGGCGTAATTTTTCACCGGTAGTCACAATATGGGCACTTGAAGACAGGTAGAGCCAACGCGTGGGCAGTGAACGTGATACATCGGTAGATACATGGCGAGTACGTACTATGGCGGGAGAGTGGCGTAATGAAGCACAAGATAGCGCAACTAACCAAGCATCTGTCGAGCTATGGGTATTAATCACATCAAATTGCTGACGATGGACTTTTAACCACTTACGCAATGCCATCAGTGCAGATCCGCGTTTTTTTTCAATCGGTAATGTGACAACCTCAATACCATAGTCAGGGGCTGCTTTGGCAATTTTTGAGTTTGGACAGCAAACCAGTGTCACATGGTGCCCTCTTTGCACCATGCCTTGAGATTCTGTCAAAATGCGGATTTCTTGACCACCCCAACCACAAGACGACTCTGTATGTAAGATAGATAACACCGATTTACTCATCTGCAACTATTCACTCGATAGATAAAAAGGGCACTAGTATAACGAAAGAGTCAATAAAGATCATAATAGCTTTACTTTGTTATACTTAGCGCAAGCCAGATAACAAAAAACCCGACACTATGGTCGGGTTTTTTTCAGAGAACTAAAATTATTTAATTTTAGCTTCTTTATAAGTCACATGCTGACGAACAACTGGATCGAATTTTTTCATTTCCAGTTTTTCTGGCATAGTGCGTTTGTTCTTCGTAGTGGTATAGAAGTGACCTGTACCAGCAGAAGAAACGAGTTTAATTTTCTCGCGAATACCTTTAGCCATTTTTCAGCTCCTTAGTACTTCTCACCACGGGCACGTAAATCTGCTAATACAGATTCGATGCCTTTCTTATCGATCACACGCATACCTTTAGCAGATACACGCAGAGTTACGAAACGTTTCTCAGACTCAACCCAGAAACGGTGAGAGTGCAGGTTTGGCAGAAAACGGCGTTTAGTCGCGTTTAATGCGTGAGAGCGGTTGTTTCCACTCACAGGACGCTTGCCGGTAACTTGGCAGACTCGGGACATGTCTATTCTCCAAAAATCTAATCAGCTCGAGCTTTAGTATCAGGTTTGACCGCCTCGTCAGGCTTTGGAGCCCATCTCAGCAACTTTTAACGATTGAAAAACTGTGTAAACACCTCAGAAAAAACTTGCTGAGATAGGCTCTTCTCGCCAAACCCAAGATCCTCAAAGGTGGCGTAGTATACGCCCAATGGCCTCAACGCTCAAGACCCGTACAATAAAGATTGTCAATAATTTTAAAAAATATTGGCTATAACCAACCTCGTTCAGCAAAAGAAACACAGTTATCATGCCCTACCACAAGGTGATCAAGCACTTTTATACCGACTAATTGACAGGCTGTAAAAATTTTTTCTGTCATCTGCTTATCGGCAAGACTTGGCTCAGACAGACCTGAAGGATGGTTATGGGCTAAAATAATCGATGCAGCGTTCTTTTTAATCGACTGGCGAATAATTTCTCTGGGGTGAACTTCAACACGATCCACCGTTCCTTTAAACATTTCCTCACAATCGATCATTTGGTTTTGGTTATCTAAAAATAGCACGACAAATACTTCTCTATCACGCCAATTAAGTCGTTTTTGCAAATAACTTTTGGTTTCTGCGGATGAGGAGAGGATATTTTTATGCATAAACTTTGTTTTAATAAAGCGTTGAGCCATCTCATTAATGGCTTGTAATTGGGTAAATTTACCCACGCCTATCCCCTTAAAACAGCCTAATGTTTCATAATCCGCATTGATCACATGATAGATAGAACCACACTTTCTAAGTAAAAAGTCTGCTAATTCTAATACCGATTTTTCATAGGTGCCTGTACGTAAAAAAATGGCCAATAACTCTGCATCCGTTAACGATTCTACACCATGCAACAGCAGTTTTTCTCTCGGTAAGAGTGTCTCTATGGTTGCGTTTTCCATTCTTTGTGCTCTCCCTTTTCGCCAAGCATTTAAACATCAATACGTTATAATTGGCCTATGTTGTTATTTTATCTTTCATGCAATATTTATCACAAAACAACTGTTGTTATATACAGTTAATTTACTATAAACTGTACAAGTTGAATGAAAAAGCCACAGATAAAATTTGTGCGAGGTAATACACAATAATTTATTTTATAAAACATCGTATTACATAGAATGCCTAACTCTGGCTTAGCTTGTGGTAAAATTATGGACATTTATTTATGCAATTAGGCATTTCATCATGACTACACTTCACGACAAAAAGATTATTCTGGGTATCAGTGGTGGTATTGCGGCCTATAAAGCGCCTGAGCTAGTCCGTCGTTTACGTGATAAAGGCGCTATTGTGCGCGTCGTTATGACGCCTGCAGCACATGCCTTTGTCACCCCGTTATCGCTACAAGCGGTATCAGGCTTCCCTGTTGCGGATGATTTGCTTGATCCTGCCGCAGAAGCCGCAATGGGACATATCGAACTAGGAAAATGGGCTGATCTGATTTTATTAGCCCCTGCTACCGCAGATTTAATTGCTCGTTTACGCATGGGGATGGCAAACGATCTGTTAACCACACTCTGTTTAGCCAGTGCAGCACCTATTGCGATTGCCCCAGCGATGAATCAACAAATGTATCGTGCGGCGATTACACAAGAAAATTTAACGGCTTTGGCACAACGAGGTTGTCTTATCTGGGGGCCTGACTCTGGTAGCCAAGCCTGTGGTGATGTAGGACCCGGTAGAATGTTAGATCCTCTTGAATTGGTGGCATTAGCAGAGCAACAATTTGCGACTCAACACGATTTTAAAGGTAAAAAAATCACCATTACTGCTGGCCCAACACGTGAAGCCTTAGATCCAGTACGCTTTATCAGCAACCATAGCTCAGGAAAAATGGGCTTTGCTATTGCGCAAGCGGCCGCTCAACGGGGGGCAGAAGTGACACTCATTGCCGGCCCTGTCACATTGCCGACACCTGCTTGTGTTAAACGTATCGACGTCGAAAGTGCCCAAGAGATGTATCAACAAGTGATGGATATTGTGCCATCCCAAGATATTTTTATTGGTTGTGCTGCCGTTGCCGATTATCGAGCCAAACAGGTTGCCCCTGAAAAAATTAAAAAACAAGGTGATGAAGTAACGATAACTATGATAAAAAACCCCGATATTGTTGCCAGTGTCGGAAAAATGGTTGAGCATCGCCCATTTGTTGTCGGATTTGCAGCCGAAACCCAGAATGTGGAAGAATATGCCCGCCGTAAACGAGAACAAAAACAACTCGATTTAATCTGTGCTAATGATGTATCACTAAAAGATGCTGGTTTTAATAGTGATAACAACGCATTACACCTTATCTGGGCAAATGGAGAAACGCGTTTACCACATAGTAGTAAAACGCAACTGAGTCATCGCCTACTTGACGAGATAGCCAAACATTATGATGAAAAAAATTGACGTTAAAATCCTTGATCCACGAATTGGACAAGAGTATCCACTCCCTGCTTATGCAACAACAGGCTCTGCTGGTTTAGATTTACGTGCTTGCCTTGATGCTCCACTGGTATTAGCACCAGGACAAACTGAGCTGTTACCTACAGGTCTTGCTGTACATATTGCTGATGAAGGGTTAGCGGCAATGGTGCTTCCTCGCTCAGGTCTCGGTCATAAACATGGGGTGGTACTCGGTAACTTAGTGGGATTAATTGATTCTGATTATCAAGGTCAACTGATGGTATCGGTATGGAATCGTGGTCAACAAGCGTTCACTATTGAACCCGGCGAACGTATTGCCCAGATGGTTATCGTACCTGTTGTTCAAGCAGAATTTAATATTGTAGAAGATTTTACGGCAACAGAGCGTGGTACAGGCGGTTTTGGACACTCTGGTCGCCAATAAGCACGACGTCTTGCATTTATTTTAATATCAATGACGATATCACTCCCTTTGCACTAACACTTTTATTTAGTGCAAAGGTTTACTGATTTGTTTTGCTTTTAGCAGGGGCCTTATCAGTCATGGCAGAAGAAAAAGAAACCAAAAAGAAACGCAGAAATAGACGGGATGAAATACTACAATCGCTCGCTCAAATGTTGGAGTCTAGTGATGGTAGTTAACGTATTACTACAGCCAAATTAGCGGCTACCGTTGGGGTATCTGAAGCAGCACTTTATCGACACTTCCCCAGTAAAACAAAGATGTTTGATAGCCTAATTGAGTTTATCGAAGATAGCTTAGTTTCGCGTATCAACCTGATTTTAAAAGATGAGAAAGAAACTATCGCACGCATTCGCCTTATTCTTATCTTGATCCTTGGCTTTGCAGAGAAAAACCCTGGGCTATCTCGCATTCTTACCGGACACGCATTAATGTTTGAGCAAGATAGATTACAAGGGCGCATTAACCAATTGTATGAGCGAATTGAAGTACAACTTCGCCAAGTGATTAAAGAGCGTAAAATTCGCGAAGGAAGTGCCTTTTTACATGATGAAGCACTACTCGCTTCACAACTGCTTGCGTTTTGTGAAGGTATGCTAGCACGTTTTGTACGTACGGAATTTCGTTATCATCCTACACAGGAATTTGAAGCACGTTGGCCATTAATTCAGGCGCAATTACAGTGAGCAAGTAACAATGAAAGAGTGGACTCGTGACTTAACTCAATAATTTGAAAATGACATATATGCCGTTTTTTTCTTATTTGTGTTAACATGCGCTCTATTGATATCAGAGTATCTAAATAGATTTACTGGGAATGGCACTAAGCGATCCCCAATCTGTGACAGTGGCAACGCGCCTTGTCCCTACTGTAAAAGTCCTTTTTATCTTTCAATATCTGTGATAATTATCGCAGAAAATTCATTGTACTACTCACCCCGCCCATTATTGGGCGAGGGCTTTTTTTTACAGCTATTGAGCGATTTTATTGTATTTTTGCTTTTTTAATTAATGCCATAACGTTCACGATAGGCTTTTACTGCTGGCAAATGTGCCGATAATGTCTCACTTTCAGTTAAGTAGCTAATTAAATCATCCAAAGTAATAATTGAATAAACTTGGCATTGATAATCGCGCTCTAATTCTTGTATTGCAGAAAGCGAACCACGCCCTTTTTCTTGTCTATCTAAACTAAGCAATACCCCTGACAGCGTCGCATCATGTTGTTTGATTATTTCCATCGATTCACGAATAGCCGTTCCAGCGGTAATAACATCATCAACAATCACCACATTCCCTGTTAATGGACTGCCGACTAATGTCCCTCCTTCACCATGATCTTTAGCTTCTTTACGATTAAAGCAGTAAGGAACATCCATATCATGATGTTCAACTAAGGCCACTGCGGTCGTTGTCGCGATGGGAATACCTTTATAAGCCGGTCCAAACAGCACATCACAAGGCACATGATTATCTATTAATGTTTGTGCATAAAACTGTCCCAATAAAGCCAAGTCACGCCCAGTATTAAATAAACCTGCATTAAAAAAATAAGGACTAACACGACCTGATTTCAGCGTAAACTCACCAAATTTTAATACATTTTTTGCTAATGCAAGTTCGATAAAGTGGCGCTGGTAGGCTTTCATTTTTTTCTCCTATTAAGATTGCTTAATGACAGATTTTAGACATAAAAAAAGCGACTTTTCAGTCGCCTTAAAAATAGAATTTATTGCTTTAGCGCCTCTTTTTGCGCTTCAAATATCTTTTCTAATCCCCCTTTCGCAAGGGCGAGTAAAGCAAGTAACTCTTCATGACTAAATGGTGCACCTTCTGCCGTACCCTGTACTTCAATCATACGGCCATCATCGATCATCACCACATTCATATCCGTTTCGGCTGCGGAATCTTCAACATATTCCAAATCGCATAATGGTTGACCATTAACGATACCCACAGAAACAGCAGCTACCATTGATTTAAGAGGGCTCTTTTTCAGCTTACCTTCTGCAACCATTTTATTTAAAGCATCCACTAACGCGACACAAGCACCAGAAATAGAGGCGGTGCGAGTACCCCCATCGGCTTGAATAACATCACAATCAACCGTGATAGTAAATTCACCCAAGGCCTTTAAATCCACAGCGGCGCGTAGTGAGCGAGCGATTAAACGTTGGATTTCCATTGTGCGGCCAGTTTGTTTACCGCGAGCGGCTTCACGAGCATTACGACTGTTAGTGGCGCGAGGAAGCATGCCATATTCTGCAGTCACCCAGCCTTGCCCTTGTCCTTTAAGAAAACGAGGTACACCCTCTTCTACAGTGGCATTACACAAGACTTTGGTATCACCAAATTCAACTAATACAGAACCTTCAGCATGTTTTGTATAGTGGCGAGTAATGGTAATCGGACGTACTTGGTCTGCTTGTCTGTCTGCTGGACGCATGGTGTTATCTCCGCTTTCTCTGACATATTGGGGCGCATTATACGACCTAAAACGGCTTATGCCTATCCTTGTGTTGATACCTAGGGTTATAATCGTTACATCATTTACAATATTGAGACCCTATTATGATCCGTAGTATGACCGCTTTCGCTCGTCGAGATATCAAAAAAGAGTGGGGTAGCGCCGCATGGGAACTGCGTTCCGTTAATCAACGTTACCTTGAAACATATATCCGTTTACCTGAGCAATTACGTAGTTTAGAGCCTGTTATTCGTGAACGTCTACGTAATCGCTTAACACGCGGTAAAATAGAATGTAACTTGCGTTTTGAACTCAATGCTCACTCACAAGGTGAACTGACTTTGGATGAAAATTTAGCAAGGCAACTGATTGTTTCTGCTAACTGGGTAAAAAGCCAAAGTCATGAAGGTACTATCAGCCCATTTGATATTTTACGTTGGCCTGGGGTTATCTCAGCCCAAGAGCAAGATTTAGATGCCATTGGTAGCGAACTATTAGCAGAGCTTGATGTAGCTATCGATGCCTTTATTGCAAGTCGAGAAGCTGAAGGCCAAGCACTCAAAACGCTGATTGAGCAACGTTTAGATGCCGTAAGTGCTGAGGTCGTAAAAGTAAGAGCACAGATGCCAGAAATTCTCCAATGGCAACGTGAGCGCTTAACCAGCAAATTAGAAGAAGCACAAGTTCAAGTTGATAATAATCGTTTAGAGCAAGAATTAGTGATGTTAGCGCAACGCTTAGATGTCGCTGAAGAGCTTGATAGATTAGATGCCCACGTTAAAGAAACACGCAAAATTCTCAGTAAAAAAGAGGCTGTCGGCCGTCGCCTTGATTTTATGATGCAGGAGTTTAATCGTGAATCCAATACACTAGCATCCAAATCAATTAATACGGATGTCACCAATTCCGCTATTGAATTAAAAGTATTAATTGAACAGATGCGTGAGCAGATCCAGAATATTGAGTAAATTATCGCTTATATTTATTCAGTCTCACGACATCACCCAACGCAGTAAGCCAGTGTAAATGCTGGCTTTTTAAGTTACTTAAGTCATATTTTGATATCACTAAATAAAAGCGCAAGAGAATTTGGACGAGTTTAAAAAGCTTGTATAAACTACATCAACAAATAGTTATCTCTGATCACTGAGTACAATTGCATATTTATTATTTAAAATGTACACTTAAGATGTACATTATAGGAGAAATATTATGCGTACATATACCTCGACACAAGCCCGAGCCAATATCTCAGAAGTATTAGATATTGCGACCCACGGTGAACCTGTTGAAATCACCCGCAGAGACGGTTGTTCAGCGGTTGTTATCAGTAAAACTGAATTTGAGTCATACCAGAATGCTAAGCTAGATGCAGAGTTTGATATGATGATGCAACGTCATGGACATACCGTAGAGGCACTGACAAATCGATGATATGGGTTAGCGCACAGGAAGTTATCGCTTTCCATGATCGTATATTACAACGTTTCCCAGGTGTGGCCGGTATGTCCGATCCTGGCAGAGCGGAAGCTCTTATTTACCGGGTGCAAAACCGTAAACATTATGAAGGCATTACAGATGTGTTTGAACTGGCAGCAACTTATTGGGTCGCTATCGCTCGAGGGCACATATTTAATGACGGTAATAAACGTACCGCATTTTTTGTGACCATGACATTTCTCTATCGTAATGGCATCAGGATCCGCGATACTGGCAATATGCTGGAAAACTTAACAGTAGAAGCAGCTACAGGTGAGAAAACCGTCGACCAGTTAGCAAAACATCTACAAAACTTGGTAGAGAAAACTAACTAAAATAGTTTTCATTAGCAAAATAAAGGCCCCTTTCAATATTTCATACCAAATATGACAAGGTGGCACAGCCCACTTCCCCTAAAATGAGATAGCTATAATTAGTTTTACCGCATTAAGGACAGCTAACAACTTTACCTCTCAATACCTCCCCAATCCTAGTCCACTGAAAACTTAATTTTTACAATGTACACATTCAGCAAAAAAGCCTCTCCAGCACTGATTTCTGAAGTAACTTTATTTTACGACGCAGCTGGGTAAAAGTGAAACTATAATTTCCTTATTCGATTAAAAATGAAAGTATTATTTCTCTTTAATCTGTTTGAGAATATCGAACAGTCACTTTACTCAAAGCCAAAAGTGAAGCTATACTTTCACTAACTGAAGATTTAAGAAAATATAGTTTCACTATGAATACCATCGAATCAACAACAAAGCGCACTGCTGTCGTTTTTCCAAAACATAAAAAGGTGTTAAGCATTTTGGGCGAGAACTTAACTCTAGCAATGAAGCGACGTGGTATTACCCAAGAAATGATGCATAATCGAACAGGATTGTCTAAACCAACGCTACGAAAAATCCTAAAAGGCGATCCTTCCGTTTCGCTTGGTCACTATGTCAACGTATTAGCCTCCTTAGGCCTCTTAGAAGACTTAACCAAAGTCGCCTTTGATGACGAATTGGGAAGAAAGCTGCAAGACATCCAATTGCTGAAAAAAAAATAAGGGTATCGCATTATGGAAATCTACGTTTATGCTGATTGGACTGAATCAACTGACCCTGTATTAGTTGGTACATTACGATCATCAGAAATTAGAGGCAAAGAACATTTCAGCTTTAGTTTATTTATATTGCGCTTATTTCTATAAACATGAACATAAAATAAAGGCTTCTTTCAATATTTCATACCAAATATGACAAGGTAGTGACATATTGAATTTTCGCTTATTAACATTGCGACGGATCACTCACCAATGCGAAGATAGCATTTATCATTCCGTTTAAAAGCAAATCTGTAAAGCTATCATTTCGCTAGAGCTTGTCTAATAAACCCTTTATTTTGCGCCAACAACTGTGTTGCTTGTTGTGCATCTACGCCGGCTAAAATCATCAAAATCGCTGTTTTACAATGACGTTGGCATTGTGCTAGTGCGTGTTCAGCAGTAGCTCGATCACACTCTGTTGCTTGCATCACAATACGAATTTGGCGCTCAATTAATTTGGCATTAGTGGCTTCAACATCCACCATTAAATTACCAAACACTTTACCCATCTTTATCATGGCACCTGTGGTTATCATATTTAATACCAGTTTTTGTGCTGTGCCTGCTTTCATACGTGATGAGCCAGTTACCACTTCAGGCCCCACAATCGGCGTAATGGCAATATCGGCACGTTGCGCTATGGGACTATCAGGATTACAACTAATTGCCCCGGTCACCGCACCTAGTGAGCGTGCATATTCTAATGCGCCAATCACATAAGGCGTTCGACCACTGGCTGCAATCCCAACTAGCACATCCTTAGCATTAAAATTAAGCTGGCGTAAATCCTCTGCCCCCAATTGGACATTATCTTCTGCATTTTCAACCGCTTGTAAAATAGCTTTGTGTCCCCCGGCAATTAAGCCAATCACCATGTCATGGGGGGTTCCATAGGTTGGAGGACATTCACTGGCATCTAAAATTCCCAAACGACCAGAAGTACCTGCACCGCAATAAATTAATCGACCACCTTGAGAAAATGCTGTTACGACCTTATCCACCAGCCGTGCAATATGGGGTAATGTGGCTTCAACCGCAAAAGGCACTTTTTTATCTTCATTATTAATGACTTTTAGCATTTCAAGTGTTGAAAGTGTATCAATATGTTCACTGTGATGATTGCGACTTTCCGTGACAAGATTGCTAAGGTCAATAGCCATTATTACTCTCCAAATATTATTAATTATTTGATTAAGACAAAGAAATTAACTGCTTTTATACCACTATTATTGGTAATATTTTCAAAATCATTATAAACGGTACTCTACATGACATTTATTAAATCTATTTCGACCTTTATCAGTCTAATAACACTTTTTTGCTCATTTTCTTTACACGCTAATTTCGAAGAGCAAGATAAAAAATTATTTGAAGATACCCGCAAAGAAGCACTAAACCATAATGCACTCGCTCAATATCAGTTAGCCGAAATGTATTTACTGGGGGATGGCGTAGAAAAAAACCTGCTAAATGCACAGCTGTGGGCAAATGAAGCAATAAAAAGTGGCTATGCCGATGCCTATGCGCTCCTTGCTGACATTTACCTCTTTAATGCTGACCCTTATTTTAAAAGCTATTATGTCGAAGCAAAAGAGTTAGCCACCACTGCCGTTAATAAAGGAAGCATGAGAGGAAAAATCAGCTTAGCAACCGCGCTTATTGCCCCTTTATCTGGTGAAGTAGATTATCAGCAAGCGATGGTATTACTTGAAGAAGCCACACAAGCGCATCAACAAGAACTTGTTTATGCCCCCATTTGGTTAGGTATTTTATATAGTGGTATAGGTAATATTCCTGTCGATATGGAAAAAACCAATAAATTATTTGCACAAGCCAATGAAATGACATTTGAAGGATTTGCTCAAGCAATGGCCTCTTTTATGTTCTCAGGTCAATATCATATTATCGAGCCCAACAAACAAAAAGCAGATGCATTTATGAAACAAGCCTGTGAAGAAGCGAGAAAAGTTGGCAATGAATTTTATTGCCAACCAGAATTAAATTAACCGAAATTAAAGCTAATAAATGCCCCTAGCTCAGAAAAGGGATGGTTATGCTTATATCATCTCTTTTCTATTCATCTCGACGTGACACCTATTTTTTACAACGCCATACGGTATTCAATTACACCTGGTTTTTCAGCCACCCAATCATACAGACGTTGACCCCGTAAATTGGTTTCCTGTGTATGCCAGTACAAACGAGCACAATTATGCTGTTTAGCCTGTTGATTTACAAAATCGATTAATTTTTTCCCCACATGACAACCACGAGCTTCTGGTGAAACAAACAAATCTTCGAGGTAACAAAAATCACTTTCAGCCCAAGTTGAACGATGAAAAAGATAATGAACAAAACCCAGTATTTTTTTGCCATCTGTTGCAACAGCACAGTAAATCGGCTCTTTCTCATCAAAAAAGCGCGCCCATGTTTTTAATGTTATCTCTTCTGATAATTCAACGTTATAAAATTCCTGATAACTTAACCAATATGGTAACCATTGAGCATAATGCTCTTGCTCAATAAGTTGAACGGAAACTGCCATCGATATTGTGCTCATTTATTTACTTCCTTCTACTTTCATCAACGCGATAAAAAGATATCACTCGGCCTGTTATTGCTGTCATAGTACGTTTAATTCTGGCTCTTAATAAGGTACACTTTTTGTGTTTTTATAGGATCCACTTTATGAAACAGAAACCAACAGCTTATTTCCCTAACCTTGTATTAGAAGAAGGGTCTATTAGCTCACAAGTCTATTACGCCGTTAGAAAGGCTATTTTAGAAGGTGTTCTATCTCCGGGTAGCCGTCTACCGTCAAGTCGCACATTGGCTGAAATGATGTCGATTTCTCGCAATTCTGTTATTGCCGGATTTGAACGTTTAATTGATGAAGGCTATTTATTTACTCGTCGCGGGTCGGGCACTTTTGTTACGAATACCATTCCTGATAGCATTAATTCCAATCAGTGGGTTAAAACAACCCTGCCGACGTCTTCATTGCATATCGATAATGAATTAGGAACACTTAATCCTAATTTGCAAAAGATGCATGCTTTTTGGCAACAATCACAACTAAATACCAATAGTCACTTTATGTTTCATGTGGGTGTTGGGTGTATTGATCTTTTCCCCCATGAGCTTTGGGGAAGATTATTAGGACGAGTTTGGCGACACTCCAAAAAAGAACTCGCAACCTTTAACTCGCCAACAGGCTATACACCATTAAAAAAGATGATATGCCAATATGCCCAATCAACGCGTGGGCTTAACTGTCAACCTGAGCAAGTCATCATTGTCAATGGCACACAGCAAGCGATTAATCTTGCTACTCGAGTGCTATTACAAGAGGGAGATACTGCTTGGTTAGATGATCCTGGTTATGACAGCGCTCGAGCTATCTTTACATCGTATGGTATAAAAATACACCCCGTTCGTTCAGATAGTGACGGTATGGATATTTCTCAAGCTATAGACCAATGCCCGCAAGCAAAACTAGTTTTCACCACACCTTCACATCAATTCCCTTTGGGTAATACTCTTTCACTTTCACGTCGTATTGCCTTATTAGAGTGGGCATCGTCCAATAACATGTGGATCTTTGAAGATGATTACAATAGCGAATTTCGCTATCACACTAAACCCATTCAAGCTCTACAAGGATTAGACAAACATCAGCGGGTTATTTATGCCGGAACCTTTTCAAAAATGATGTACCCAGGATTTCGTTTAGGCTTTTTAGTGGTACCTCCATCTTTAATTGACAGCTTTAAAGTCGCTAAATACTACACCGACTCTCATTCTGGTTTTTTAGAACAAGCAACATTAGCGCTATTTATATCTCAAGGACATTATGCTCGCCATGTTAGACGGATCAGAAAAGCCTGTTATGAACGTTATCTAACGTTAACCAATACGATAAAAAAGTATCTCTCTCACATTTTTCGTATTGAACCGACTGATTCTGGCATCCATATTGTCTGCTGGTTACAGTCTGGTTATACAGAAGAATATATTGTGAAAGAGGGACGGAAAATTGGGTTAGCCATACAGCCTTTATCGCGTTATTGTATTCAATCTTATCCTAAACAGGGTATATTATTAGGGTATGCCGCACACCATCCCTCTGAAATTGAAAAAAATATTATTTTGCTTGCTCAAGCTTTATCTAAATAAATAACATTTATTCTTATTTATCATTTTCACTATAAAAATCGAATAAGATTTCTATTTACCCTATTTTATTTTTGGGCGTGCAATAATAAACCCAAGCTGGCGGTACATTTAACATCACACGTTTTTTCTCTAAATGAAAATAACGAGATAATGTTTTTTCATATCGAGTGGTATATTGAAACAACACAAAACAACCTTGGGTTTTTAATAATTCGCTATGTACCCGCTTTAAGATTTTTAACCCTAACCTTCTGTTAATAGACAAGAAAGGCAACCCAGAAATAATCATATTATAATGACTATCTAACTTTTCAGCCGACGCTGTATAGATGGTTAAACGGGGATCATTAATCTTATTCAGCTCATTAGCGAATGCCGGCTCTATCTCAAAAACATCTAATACCGAGTTTGATGACATACGTTTTAAGATCTGTTGCGTAATCACCCCAGTACCCGCACCTAATTCGGCGATTTGGATATCTTGTTGCCAATTTAATTTATTGAGCATTTCATAACATAACCAACGTGATGAAGGCGCAATAGTTCCCATTGTAGTAGGAGACAGTACAAACCGCTTTAAATATGAATAATAGGTTGATAATGGAAAGTAGGTTGATAAATCCATCTTGCGCCCCCTAAAGCTTTTATCTAGATAAAATAAAAATCAGATAAAATGAAGTACATTCATCGTTATTTTTTATTTATGAATTTATGTCATCTCACTAATGACGGATTTCAGTATAAAGCTTGGAGCTATCTCTAAGTAAATACGTTTTTCTTATATATTACACTATTTTACATTTTTCTATTTTTATCATTGTTTATTAGACAAGAATATAAATTTATTTATCAAAAAAATGAAATAAGTCATAACGGAATCATCTTAATCTTTTTTATAAATGATTTATGCTTAATATTCACTTAATTAATGGCGCATTATTTTTAACAAATTCGTGATATTTGTTCGTTCTGTGGTTTCCTTTTGTTAACTCTATGCAGACTATTAGAAACACTTCTAATTCTTTGGTAAATAATCAATAAATTCACTTGCACCTCTCTCTATATTTTGTCAGGTTAGTGTGAAGTCTCTCACTATTCCTACAGACAAAGACAGGGTAATTACAATGAAAAATGTTGGTTTTGTGGGCTGGCGTGGTATGGTCGGCTCCGTTTTAATGCAAAGAATGGTTGAAGAACGTGATTTTGATGGGATAAACCCTGTTTTCTTCACCACTTCTCAATTAGGTGAAGCAGCACCTGCTTATGGCAATCATCGTAGTACACTGCAAGATGCTTATGATATTGATACGCTCGCCTCACTCGATATCATTATCAGTTGCCAAGGGGGTGATTACACCCATGATATTTATCCCAAATTACGTCAAGCGGGTTGGCAAGGTTATTGGATTGATGCGGCATCTGCACTACGCATGAATGATGATGCGGTGATTATTCTTGATCCCGTTAATGGTCAACATATCCAAGATAGCCTCAATAAAGGTATTAAAACCTTTGTGGGGGGGAATTGCACCGTAAGCTTAATGTTGATGTCTTTGGGCGGACTTTTTGCTAACGATTTAGTTGAATGGGCTAGTGTCTCCACTTACCAAGCCGCATCCGGCGCCGGTGCGCGTCATATGCGTGAATTATTGTCACAAATGGGTGCATTACATAACCAAGTGGTTAAAGAGCTAGAAAATCCAGCTTCGGCAATTTTAGATATTGAACGCAAAGTCACTAACTTTACTCGCAGTGGTACTATGCCGACAGAGCAATTTGGTGTTCCACTGGCAGGTAGCTTAATTCCTTGGATTGATAAACAATTGGAAAATGGCCAAAGCCGTGAAGAGTGGAAAGGCCAAGCTGAAACCAACAAGATCTTAAACACCGGTTCAAATATCATTCCTGTGGATGGTCTTTGTGTTCGTATAGGTGCATTACGTTGTCATAGCCAAGCATTCACCTTAAAACTGAAAAAAGATTTACCGGTTAACGAAATTGAGCAATTGCTTGCCCAACATAATGATTGGGTAAAAGTAGTGCCGAACGATCGTGAATTAACAATGCGCGAATTAACCCCAGCAGCCGTAACGGGCACATTAAGTACCCCCGTAGGACG
Organism: Proteus sp. MB838; assembly: GCF_054767435.1. Taxonomy (NCBI): domain Bacteria; kingdom Pseudomonadati; phylum Pseudomonadota; class Gammaproteobacteria; order Enterobacterales; family Morganellaceae; genus Proteus; species Proteus sp. MB838. The sequence goes on along the minus strand of NZ_BAABMO010000005.1, from coordinate 26,165 downwards.
TATTCGTAAACTGAATATGGGGCCTGAATTTATTTCTGCCTTTACAGTGGGTGATCAGTTGTTATGGGGTGCTGCAGAGCCACTTCGTCGTATGCTGAAGATTTTAGCTTAAAACACAACGAATATTATAAATATAAAAACCCGCTAACCTATTGAATTAGCGGGTTTTGTTTGACTTAAAAAACGTTATTAGATATCGATATTTTCTGCTTTTAGTGCATTCTCTTCGATAAAGGCACGACGAGGTTCAACAGCATCACCCATTAAGGTTGTGAATAACTCATCGGTCGCAATCGCATCTTTCACAGTGACTTGCATCATACGACGTGTATCTGGGTTCATGGTGGTTTCCCATAATTGTTCTGGGTTCATTTCACCAAGACCTTTATAACGCTGTACAGCAAGACCACGACGTGATTCTTTGGTTAACCATTCTAGGGCTTCTTCAAAGCTTGAAATCGCCTGACGACGTTCTCCACGCTCAATATAGGCCCCTTCTTCAATCAGGTTACCAATAATATCGCCCAAATTAGTAATACGTTGATATTCACTACTATGAATAAAATCGTAATCCAATTTATAGTCTGTATCGATACCGTAAGTACGAATGCGTAATACTGGCTCAAATAAACGATTTTCTTCGTTTTGTGTGATGGTATAGCTGTAAGTACTGCTTTGCTCTTCCGCGTTATTTAAACGGTTCACCAAGCCACTCATCCACTCTTCCACTTTCGCTTTATCAGAGAGATCATCTTCTGTCAGCGTTGAGTGATAGACCAAGCTATTTAACATACTCAGTGGATAGAGACGCTCCATACGACGAATAATTTTATGCGCAGCATGATAGTCGACAACCAGTTTTTCTAATTGTGCACCATGCATAGCTGGGGCATGTTCACTGACGTAAAGCGCTGCACCATCAAGCGCAATAGACATCAGATATTCATCCATCGCATCATCATCTTTAATGTATTGCTCTTGTTTCCCTTTTTTCACTTTATAGAGAGGTGGCTGAGCAATAAAGATATGACCACGTTCGATAATTTCTGGCATTTGGCGATAGAAGAACGTCAGTAATAATGTACGAATGTGAGAACCATCGACGTCCGCATCCGTCATGATAATAATGCTGTGATAACGCAGTTTATCTGGGTTATATTCATCACGGCCAATACCACAACCTAATGCCGTGATAAGCGTTGCCACTTCTTGAGATGCCAGCATCTTATCAAAACGCGCTTTCTCAACGTTTAAGATCTTACCTTTTAACGGTAAAATCGCTTGCGTTTTACGGTTACGCCCTTGTTTTGCCGAGCCACCCGCAGAGTCCCCTTCCACTAAGTAGAGTTCAGAAAAAGCAGGATCACGCTCAGAGCAGTCCGCTAATTTACCCGGTAAACCACCTAAATCGAGTGCGCCTTTACGACGCGTCATCTCACGTGCTTTACGCGCAGCTTCACGGGCACGAGCGGCATCAATAATTTTACCAACAACAATTTTTGCGTCAGTCGGATTTTCTAATAGATATTCCACCAGCTTCTCATTCATCAGCGTTTCTACCGCTGTTTTAACTTCAGAAGAAACCAGTTTATCTTTCGTTTGTGATGAGAATTTCGGATCAGGTACTTTAACAGAAATAACCGCAATCAGGCCTTCACGAGCATCATCACCCGTTGCACTGATTTTCGATTTCTTATTAAAGCCTTCTTTATCCATATAGTTGTTTAGCGTACGGGTCATTGCGGTACGGAAACCAACTAAGTGAGTACCACCATCACGTTGTGGAATATTATTGGTAAAGCAATAAACGTTTTCTTGGAAACCATCATTCCACAGCATCGCCACTTCAACACCAATGCCATCTTTCTCTGTAGAAAAATAGAATACATTTTGGTGAATAGGCGTTTTATTACGGCTTAAGTATTCAACGAATGCTTTGATACCACCTTCATAGTGGAAATGATCTTCGCGGTTATCACGTTTATCAATTAAACGAATAGAGACTCCTGAGTTTAAGAAGGAGAGCTCACGCAGACGTTTCGCTAAAATATCATATTGGAATTCAGTCTCACCTTTAAAGGTATCAAGACTTGGCCAGAAACGAACAAAGGTTCCTGACTTATCTGTTTCACCAATCACTTTTAAGCGATCGTCAGGTACACCTGAACGGTAAATTTGTTGATGAATTTTACCATCACGATGGATAGTCAGTTCAAGTTTTTCAGACAACGCATTAACAACGGAAACCCCTACACCATGCAGCCCACCAGAGACTTTATAGGAGTTATCATCGAATTTACCACCCGCATGCAGAACCGTCATAATCACTTCTGCTGCAGAAACGCCCTCTTCTTCATGAATACCCGTTGGAATACCACGGCCATCATCGCGAACAGAGACTGAGTTATCTGAATGGATAGTGACAATAATCTCATCACAGTAACCCGCGAGGGCTTCGTCGATAGCGTTGTCGACCACCTCGAAGACCATGTGATGCAGACCGGTTCCATCATCTGTATCCCCGATATACATCCCCGGGCGCTTACGCACCGCATCCAGCCCTTTTAATACTTTGATACTTGAGGAGTCATATGTATTCGACATCAACGTTTCTCGCTTTATTCCTATGGTTTAACCTCTATTTTGCCATGTTCTACGCTAAATAGCCTGCTATTTACATCTAGCATATCTTTAACTTGCCCAGAAGTGATTGCACTGACAAACACTTGAGCTTGCGTAGACTTTAAACGCTCGGCTAACAACTGGCGCCGATTTGCGTCTAATTCAGAAGCAAAATCATCGAGCAGATACAGGCATCTTTGCCCATTCTTACGAGTGAAATATTCACCTTGTGCCAGCCTTAATGCACACATTAACAACTTAAGCTGACCCCGTGACAACATATCTTCTACCGGAGTGCCGTTAGCACGAATACGTAAATCCGCTTTATGAGCACCTAACGAGGTATATGATAACACTTTGTCACGTTCAAATTGACGTTCTAGCAACTGTGCATAATCGGTTTCTTTATCCCATCCTCGTTGAAAACTGACTTTCAAGGTAAATTCAGGGAGAAATAATTGGCACGTTTCTTCAATATCTTTGGCGATATCTTCTGTATATTCAGCTCGCCATTGGCTTATCTGTTCTGTCAGTAAGATAAGCTCTTTATCCCAAGGTAAGAGTTGTCGATAAGACGACGCTTGCCTGAGTGCTGCATTACGCTGTTTTAAGACGCGTTTTAAATCTGACCATGCAGCAAAAAATCGAGGCTCATTATGAAAACAACCCCAATCGATAAAAGCACGACGATATTTAGGCCCACCATTAAGTAATGTGAACCCCTCAGGGGTGATTAATTGCATCGGTAATAACTTCGCTAACTCTGCAATTTTATGCCCATCGCTACCATCAATACGTACCGTACTGTTACCCTCGCGATCTTTACTTAAACCAATCGAGTAACCGCGACTTTCTTCATCAAGGCCACTTAAACGCCCATGTAAAATAAACGCATTTTCATCATGCTGGATCACTCGATTCGCTTGGGCACTACGAAATGCCCGTCCATGGCCTAATGTGTAAATCGCTTCAAGTATACTGGTTTTCCCACTCCCGTTTGGTCCTACAAGAAAATTAAAACCATCCGCTAATGGCAAATCAGCCTGTTCAATATTTCTAAAATGGCGGATCAATAAACGGGATAAAATCATATTAATCGTGATTACAAGCGCATCGGCATAACAACATAAGCTGCAGCTGCACTTGCCACATTCTCAACCTGTACACTTGAAACAGCATCAGTCAGTAATAATTTTACCTCTTCACACTTGAGTGTATTTAACACATCAAGAAGGTAGCTCACATTAAAACCGATCTCCATCTCTTCCCCCTGATACTGAACATCGACAATTTCTTCTGCTTCTTCTTGTTCAGGGTTGTTAGCGGTAATTTTTAATTGTCCATTAGTGAGGTTAATACGCACCCCACGGAATTTTTCATTCGATAAAATCGCCGCACGAGAGAACGCTTGTTTGAGGATATCACAACCTGCGATAACTGTTTTAGTCGGATTTTTCGGTAATACGCGGCGATAGTCAGGGAAACGACCATCAACCAGTTTCGAGGTAAAAATAAAGTCGCCTACATGAGCGCGTAAATTATTACTGCCAATTTGTAACTGTAATAAACTCTCACCACTGCCATCAAGTAAACGCATCAGTTCAATAACACCTTTACGTGGCACAATAACAGAATGTCCGGGTAAAGATTGTCCAATATCCATGGCACAGACCGCTAAACGGTGACCATCAGTAGCAACCGTGCGCAATTCCGTGTTTTCCGTTTCAAATAACATACCGTTGAGGTAGTAACGCACATCTTGATGCGCCATTGAAAACTGTGTGGATTCAATCAAACGTTTTAGAGTGGCTTGTGGCAAAGTAAATTCAACCTCACTTTGCCAATCGTCTAAATTCGGGAAATCAGATGCAGGGAGTGTCGATAAAGAAAAACGACTTCTTCCTGAACGAACGAGTAAGCGATCACCGTCTAATTCTACGCTGATTTCTGCTCCCTCAGGTAATCCGCGCCAAATATCAAAAAACTTACGCGCAGGAACAGTCGTTGCACCGATTTCATGAGATTGGCTAAGACTCACTCTTGCCATCATCTCCATCTCAAGGTCTGTACCTGTTAGCGATAAGGTATTCTCCGTCACCTTAAGCAACAGGTTGCCTAAAATAGGTAAAGTTGGGCGACCGCCTAAAGGGCCGCTGACTTGTTGCAGCGGCTTTAGCAGCTGTTCTCGTTCAATGATAAATTTCATAGCGCTAGGATGATAATGTTCTGATTAAGTTAGAAAAATCTTCTTTGATATCGTGACTTTCTTCACGCAGTTGCTCTATTTTTCGGCAAGCATGCAGTACCGTAGTATGGTCACGACCACCAAAGGCATCCCCGATTTCAGGCAAGCTGTGGTTTGTTAATTCCTTTGCCAGCGCCATTGCCATTTGCCTCGGACGGGCAACCGATCGGGATCGTCGCTTCGACAACAAATCCGCTACCTTAATTTTATAATATTCTGCTACAGTTTTCTGAATATTATCGATAGTAACGAGTTTCTCTTGTAATGCGAGTAAATCACGTAATGCTTCACGCACAAAGTCGATGGTAATGGCTCGACCGGTAAAATTTGCGTTAGCTATTACTCGGTTTAATGCACCTTCTAGTTCACGGACGTTAGAGCGGAGTCGTTTAGCAATAAAAAACGCCACTTCATCAGGTAACTGGATTTGATTTTCGTCCGCTTTTTTCATCAAAATCGCCACACGCGTTTCTAATTCTGGTGGTTCAATGGCTACAGTCAATCCCCAACCAAAGCGCGATTTTAATCGATCCTCTACCCCGTTAATCTCTTTAGGATAACGGTCTGAGGTTAAAATAATTTGCTGATTTCCCTCTAACAAAGCGTTAAAGGTATGAAAAAACTCTTCTTGTGAACGCTCTTTATTGGCAAAAAATTGAATATCATCAATTAATAGCGCGTCTACAGAGCGATAGTAGCGTTTAAAATCTTCAATAGCATTATTTTGTAACGCCTTTACCATATCTTGCACGAAACGTTCCGAATGCATATAAACAACTTTAGCATTGGCTTTACGTTCCATAATACTGTTGCCCACCGCATGCAATAGATGCGTTTTACCCAGACCCGTTCCCCCATATAAAAACAGTGGGTTATAAGCTCCTCCAGGATTATCAGCAACTTGTCTTGCGGCAGCTCTAGCAAGTTGGTTCGATTTACCTTCAACGAAATTATCAAATTTATGTTTAGGATTAACATTAGAACGATAATTAAGTTCAGGTAACTGGGATTGCGGTTGATTATCCCAGCTAGGACGCACAGGCTGGCTGTTAGTCGGTGTGGAATTAACCGCGGGATGTGTCACGGTTTTGGGAACACTCTCGGTGGTACGTGCTGATACAGGTTTATTCCCCACTTCAAAACGCAACGAAGGGACATCAGAACCACAAAAGTCGACTAATAACGCATTAATATTATTAATGTACTTTTCTCTTACCCAATCTAACACAAAACGATTAGGTGCATACAGTGCCAGCGTGTTATCGCTTAGTTCTGCCTGCAAGGGACGTATCCACATACTAAATTCAGTGGCAGGTAACTCATCCTGCAATCGGGCAAGACAATGCTGCCAAAGCGAAAGTGACACGGCGGACTCCCCTCAAAAACAAGACTAAAAAATAAACAGGAAAAATGTGATTAAACACTTAGGTACACAACACCGTTCCTCTTCAATTCTTAATAAGGAACAACTTTGATGACCACGATTTTTACATCGTGCTTCACGATCGCAGACTGGTTGTTCTGATCGTGACGGGGGATCATATCGCAAAATGAAACGAAGATCCTCTTTCTTTTACACAGTTTTTATGGTTTTTATCCACAGGCTTACCTATTTGTGATAATTCTCCGAAATAAATAGGTAAGGGAGTTCTAGTGTACTTGAGTCACCCTATAAATAGCAATTGGGGATAACTTTCTGTAAGTAAATTTCTGCTCTTCTTATAAAGGATGATCAATTATCTGCATGATGATCCACCAAAGATCCTTGCGCTTTCACCCTGAGTCCGTATAATCTTGCACCCTGCGTGCTTGTACCAACAATTCGCCCTTTATCTTCCCTTTTTAGGGTATCGATAAGAGCGAGCGTTGCGCATAAGTAAGGATTGATAATCGGGTTTGCTAAAAAAGACGACAAAAATCGGTACTTAAAACGTCATCTTCATTGACGCATTTGAGTGATTTTATTACAATCCCGCATCTTTCCATCATTGATGCTGCGATTGAAGTACTGGTTTGTTTATTTATTGCACTCCTGTCTGTCAACGCATTTGCTGAATCAGTAATAATATAAAGTAGGTAGAAATCGCTATGAAACGCACTTTTCAACCGTCTGTACTGAAGCGCAACCGTAACCACGGCTTCCGCGCTCGTATGGCCACTAAAAATGGTCGTCAGGTTCTGGCTCGCCGTCGTGCGAAAGGCCGCGCTCGTCTGACCGTTTCTTCGAAATAATAAAAGCTAACCATTCCGTGGTTAAGCTCGCTTTTCCAAGGGAGTTACGTTTGTTAACTCCCAAGCATTTCAATTTTGTTTTCCAGCAGCCACAGCGTGCGAGTTCACCAGAAGTTACAATTTTGGGTCGCCAGAATGAGCTGGGGCATCCCCGCATCGGTCTAACTATCGCAAAGAAAAACGTTAAACGTGCTCATGAGCGTAATCGGATTAAACGATTAGCCCGTGAATACTTTCGTTTACATCAGCATCAATTACCTGCTATGGATTTTGTGGTATTAGTAAGGAAGGGGGTAGCTGAACTTGATAACCACCAATTGACGGAAGTGTTGGGTAAATTATGGCGTCGTCATTGTCGCTTGGCTCAAAAATCCTGATCTTGCTGATTAGGGGCTATCAACTGGGGATTAGTCCTCTGTTGGGGCCTCGTTGTCGTTTCAATCCTACGTGCTCTCATTATGGTATTGAGGCATTGCGCAGGTTTGGAATGATAAAAGGTAGTTGGTTAACAGTGAAACGCATATTAAAATGCCACCCTTTACACGAAGGTGGTGATGATCCTGTCCCACCTAGAAAAAACGACGATAACAGAGAAAATTAACGATGGATTCGCAACGCAATCTTCTATTCATCGCTTTACTGTTCGTTTCTTTCCTGATCTGGCAGCAGTGGGAGGGTGATAAAGTATCACAAAACACCACCACTACTACTCAGGTCTCGCAACAAGCGGACATGCCAAGCAGTGATAGTCTTGCTGTGACTGGTAACAGCAATGAGCAGGCAAAATTGATTACCGTAAAAACTGACGTACTTGATCTTCGTATCAATACTCAGGGCGGTACTATCGATGAGGCTGATTTGTTAGCCTATCCCGCCGAGCTTAATTCAAAAACCCCTTTCCGTTTACTGGAAACTACACCTCAATTCCTGTATCAGGCTCAAAGTGGCTTAATTGGCCCTGATGGTCCAGATCAGAAATCTCGCCCTGTCTACAGTGCCACACAACAAGAATTTATCTTAGGTGAAAACCAAGATGAATTACGTGTACCTATGACTTTTGTGAATGAAGAAGGCGTGAAATTCGTCAAAACCTTTATTCTGAAAAAAGGTCAGTATGACATTGGTATTGAATACAAAGTTGAGAACCCAACAGATAAAACACTGACAATGAACTTTTATGGTCAGTTAAAACAATCTGTTAAGTTACCAGAACACCGTGATACTGGAAGTAGCAACTTTGCGCTACATACCTATCGTGGTGCGGCTTATTCATCAGATGAAACCAACTATAAAAAATATAGCTTTGGTGATATCGAAGATAAAAACCTTTCTATCACAACCAACAATGGTTGGATTGCGATGTTACAACAATACTTCGCAACCGCGTGGATCCCAGCTAAAGATAGTCAGAATAACAACTTCTACTCTATCACTTTAGATAATAAATCTATCGCACTGATTGGTTATAAATCAGCACCTATTACTGTTGCACCGAATAGCACACAGGATATCACTTCAACATTATGGGTCGGGCCTGAGATCCAGTCTGAAATGTCTGCAATCGCACCACATTTAGACCTATCTGTTGACTATGGTTGGTTATGGTTTATCTCTCAGCCACTGTTTAAGCTGCTGAAATTCCTGCACAGCTTTATCGGTAACTGGGGTTTCTCCATCATCATGATCACCTTTATCGTTCGTGGTATTATGTATCCACTCACGAAAGCGCAATACACCTCTATGGCGAAAATGCGTTTACTGCAACCAAAACTGGCGGCACTTCGTGAGCGTATTGGTGATGATAAACAACGTATGAGCCAAGAAATGATGGCGTTATACAAACAAGAGAAAGTTAATCCTCTTGGTGGTTGTTTACCGCTGATTATCCAGATGCCAATCTTCCTTGCCTTATACTATATGTTAATGGGCTCGGTTGAATTACGTCATGCACCATTTATATTATGGATCCAAGACTTATCAGCACAAGATCCGTACTATATCCTGCCATTATTAATGGGTGTGACGATGCTCATCATTCAGAAACTGTCACCAACAGCAGTCACTGATCCGATGCAACAAAAAATTATGACCTTTATGCCGGTTGTATTTACTGTATTCTTCCTGTGGTTCCCATCAGGTCTGGTTCTGTACTATATCGTCAGTAACCTAGTAACCATTATCCAGCAGCAGTTAATCTACCGCGGTCTGGAAAAACGTGGGCTACATAGTAGAGACAAAAAATAAGGTCACATCAGGAAAAACCTCTTCTTTGGTTACATTCAAAGAAAAGTGACATAAAATAGTGAAGGCGGTCTAATAGGCCGCCTTCTGTTTTTTTATTTTTATACGATTAATGATTATTCTGATTAAGCGAGTTCACCATGCATAGCACTGATACTATCGTCGCTCAGGCCACACCTCCTGGAAGAGGCGGTGTTGGTATCCTACGCGTTTCTGGCCCTAAAGCAGCTGTTGTGGCACAAACTATTTTAGGCAAAGTACCTAAGCCACGTTATGCCGACTATCTTCCTTTTCGCAATGAAGATAACTCAGTGCTTGATCAGGGTATCGCCCTTTTCTTCCCTAATCCTAACTCTTTTACGGGTGAAGATGTTTTAGAACTACAAGGCCATGGTGGCCCAATTATTCTCGACTTACTCTTAAAGCGTATTCTACAAATTCCCGGTATCCGTATTGCTAAGCCCGGTGAGTTCTCAGAGCGAGCCTTCTTAAACGATAAACTCGATTTAGCGCAAGCTGAAGCAATTGCCGATTTAATTGATGCCAGTTCAGAGCAAGCGGCACGCTCTGCGATTAACTCTTTACAAGGTGCTTTCTCCTCTCATATTAATGAGATGGTCGAGTCCTTAACCAATTTGCGTATCTATGTTGAAGCGGCTATTGATTTCCCTGATGAAGAGATAGACTTTCTTTCTGACGGGGTGATTGAGGGCAAACTCAATACGGTTATCAGTCAATTAGACGATGTTCGTGCGCAAGCGCGCCAAGGCAGCCTATTACGTGAAGGAATGAAAGTCGTCATTGCCGGGCGCCCTAATGCCGGTAAATCAAGCTTATTAAATGCATTAGCGGGAAGAGAAGCAGCCATTGTCACCGATATAGCGGGTACGACACGAGATGTATTACGCGAACATATCCATATTGATGGTATGCCATTACATATTATCGATACAGCAGGTTTACGTGAAGCCAGTGACGAAGTAGAACGTATTGGTATCGAGCGTGCATGGCAAGAGATTGAGCAAGCAGATAGAGTCCTCTTTATGGTTGATAGTACCACCACCGAGGCGACGACACCGGAAGAGATCTGGCCTGAGTTTATGGCTCGTTTACCTAGCACACTGCCGGTCACCGTTATTCGCAATAAATCAGATTTAACGGGTGAACCTGCCGAGATCACCTCGCAAGGTGACTATCCGATGATCCGTTTATCTGCCCGTGATGGAATGGGCATTGAATTACTACGCTCACACCTTAAAGAAGCCATGGGCTTTAACAGCAATACTGAAGGGGGCTTCTTAGCGCGCCGTCGTCATTTACAAGCATTAAACACAGCCGCTGAACACCTACAACAAGGCTATCAGCAATTGGTTTATGCCAAGTCAGGTGAGCTATTAGCAGAAGAGTTAAGACTTGCTCAACAAGCATTAAGCGAAATTACTGGTGAATTTACATCAGATGATTTATTAGGGCGAATTTTCTCTAGTTTCTGTATTGGGAAGTAACGACCAAACTTTACCTGCTATAGCGTGTAAATATTACTTTACCGGTTATAGCAGGTAATTATAACTCTACACGCTATAACCATTAAATCTTGATCTACACGCTATAACCGGTATATTAGATATTAACGCCTATAACCGGTAGAAGATGATGATCATAATTAATGCCTATCAACTCAGTGTGCATCTAAAAGATGTCCGATTAACAAAAAAACTGTCTCAAAGTAAAGTCGCCCAAAAAGTAGGGATCCGACAAGATACCGTGTCCAATTTTGAACTTAATCCTAATTCCACCAAACTAGAAACCTTTTTCAAACTGCTCTCCGCACTAAATTTAGAGATGGAAATTCATCCTAAAGATGCTAAAAATAATTTAGCACACAAAAGTGAATGGAAAGAGGAGTGGTAAATGGCGAGTCTTGATGTATATATGAATGAATACTATGTGGGCATCTTTACTAAAAAAAGCTCAGGTGCGCATTCATTCCAATATACTGAAGATTGGGTTAATCAACCAGGAAGTCGTCCCATCTCTCTTTCGATGCCATTACAGCTTCAAGAATATCAAGGAGACTGTGTCTATAATTTCTTTGATAATCTGTTACCTGATAATACTGAAATTAGAAATCGTATTGTGAGTCGCTATAATGCGAACTCAAATCAACCCTTTGACCTATTAGCGGCTATCGGTGCAGATACTGTTGGTGCATTAAGGTTACTTCCTAGTGGCAGTACGCCTGCGGATATCAAAAAAATAGAATATCAAAAACTCAATGATACTGAGCTTGAAAAAATTCTACTAGGATATAAATCCAATACTCCACTCGGTATGCTTAAAGAATATACTGATTTCAGAATTTCCATCGCTGGAGCACAAGAAAAAACGGCATTACTTTTAAAAGATAATCATTGGTGTGTGCCACATAATAACACACCAACTACCCATATTATTAAACTGCCAATTGGTGTTATTGAAAGTCATTCTTATACAATGGATTTATCCAATAGTGTAGAAAATGAGTATCTTTGTACCTTAATTGCCAAAGAATTTGATCTTCCCGTCCCCCACTGCTCTATTATTAAAACAAAAAATGTTAAAGCGCTTGCTGTAGAACGTTTTGATAGAAAATATTCATCTGATAAATCGTGGATAATACGTTTACCTCAAGAAGATTTTTGCCAAATTTTAAATATACCTTCTGCGCTAAAATATGAAAATGAAGGAGGGCCTGGCATTATCGATATTATGAAATATTTACTTGGTTCATCAAATGCCGATCAAGATCGTTTTCATTTTATGAAGGCACAAGTGCTATTTTGGCTTTTGGCTGCAACGGATGGACACGCAAAGAATTTTTCTGTTTTTATCAACCAAGAAGGACGTTTCCATCTCACTCCCCTTTATGACATTATGTCCATCTATCCCAATTTCGGAGGACGAGGACTTAATCCACGAGATGCAAAACTTGCTATGGGATTAAAAGCAAGCCGAGGCAAAAAATACGCAATAGAACAAATTTTTCCTCGTCATTTCTACCAAACAGCTGAAGCTGTCGGTTTCGATCCTTCATTAATGAGCGATATTCTTCGTTATTTTTATCAAGAAATGGACGATGTCATACAACGCGTAAAACAGCAATTACCCGAGGATTTCCCTTCTGAGATTAGCAATACAATATTAGATGGAATGAAAGCACGCGCTGTTAGATTAGCTAACATTTAGCCATTTACCTGCTATAGCGTGTAAATATCACTTTACCGGTTATAGCAGGTAAAAATTGCATATATACGATATAAAGTTAGGTAATGCTTTTTTCAAAAAGAGTGTCATAAATTAATTATTTTTATTTCTTATATTATTTATATACTCGATTTTAATTAACCTATTAATAATATATATCAAACAACATACTTGGTTATTTTTTATTTAACGATAAATCTAATAAAGCAATCGTTTACTTTATCTTTTTATTTTTCAATAGATAAATAGATTTCAGATAGCAAAAAAATTGTTATTTAAATGATGATGTTTAATGATCTAAATATAGTAAATCAACTAATGACAATGCTAAACTTCACCTTTAGTTAACAGGGTAAATATCCCCACTACTTTTAAGAGTCTATCGTGAGAACGCTTTATTTTACTGCGCTGACAACAGGCATTCTTTCTGCCATTTGGGCATTTGTTGCTAGCCAATTTGACTTATTAAGTTGGGCTGGTTTTTTAGGTTGCACGGCTTATTTCGCCTACCCTAAAGAAGGTTTTAAAGGCTTAGTCGTGACGATTGCGACTATTATGAGTGGTGTTATTTGGGCATTAGCGATTATTTATGGTAGCCAACTGTTTAATGATAGTGCGATTTTTGGCTACGCCGTCACCGGTGTAATTGCCTTTGTAATGTGCGTACAAGCTAAAAGCACATTACTGGCTTATATTCCGGGTACTTTTATTGGCGCATGTACTATTTTTGCCGCACAAGGTCATTTAACACAAACTATCCCTTCACTCATTCTCGGTATTTTATTTGGTTACTCGATGAAAATGAGCGGACTGTGGATCGCGAATAAATCACAGAAGAAAGCCATTTAATCAATTTACCTCACCATAAAAAAGCGGTAACTCTATAGGTTTTATTTCTAGAGCGCCGCTTTCTCTTTTTCACTACTTTCTCCAATGTTTCTCACAGTCCACTAATAAACTTTGCAATTGTAGTTTATGGCTATTTAGGTCAAAAAGGAGGCTAACCCATAAAAATGTAACGAGGAGTATCGCGATGACAACAACACAATCTACTGATTACAATATTATTGTCATGTCAGTTCCACAACCTTGGCGTCTAGATCTAGATAATAATGACCCCAATAATGATCAATCCCGTTGGGAAACCACCGTAAAAAGCGTTAGAGACAGTATTCAAGCATTACACCGTGAAAAATCTTTTGCTTTTGGCATTATAAATGGTGACTTAACAGAATTTGGCCGTCGCTCCCAACGTGAGAGTTTTCGTGCACTGTTTGCCCCTTCACCTTTAGGATTTAATACCTATGTTGGACTTGGTAATCACGATTATCAAAACAATGTGGGTGACTGTGCAGAGCCGAGTAATGCCGATTACAGTATGAATGCCTGTGCAAGAGGCATGGTTTTTGATATGCACTACCGTATTGAAGAGTATCGTAATTATGCAACTTCAGGTAATTTTAGATACGATAGTAGCGAATATTCAGGTAGTAAGGCTTACTCTTGGGAATATGGTGATATTCATTTTGTACAATTACAAAATTATCCCACTTATCATGTGGTGCTCGATCACTGGTCAGCTTCAACCATTAATGTCACAGATTCTATTGATTGGTTAGAAAAAGATTTAATTCAGGCGCGAAATAGCAATAAAACCATCATATTAAACTTCCATGATGGAAACCAACACTTCCCAGAAAAATCATCTCAAGAAGAGCTGACCTTCTTTAAATATATGCTAGAACATTACGGGGTAAAGGCGGTATTTGTTGGGCATACCCATTATGTTGGTCAAGATAACCGTTATGGTGGCAGTGAGATCTTCGGCGATGTCCCAGTTTATAATAGTGGTGCGCTATTTAAAGGAGATTATTTAGCCGTAGAAATCCGTGGTACAGAATTATCTATCACTGTTTATAACGGCTTATCAGGTACACCTCAATTAATAGAAAAATGGAATTAAATAATACTACGTCAGAGAAGGAGTCTCTTTTATGCATTTAAATCCGTTAAAAATATCAATAAGCCCTTCGTCACTCCCCTGTACTCAACCTTTAACCTGCATTGAATATGAGGACTTAAAGGATGGGATGTTAGATATGATTAATCGCAACAGTAATATATTACCCACTGTTGTGGATGAATTTAATCAACAAGATCCGCTTAATGCGCCTATTATGGTGGGTGAAGTGGTCGTGGGTCATATCATTGGTCTAATACCTGTTGTTGGGGGGGTACTTTCAAAAATTACTTCCGCACCTTTTGGCCTCATGAATAAAAATATGAAAGATAGCTCTTTAGCTGAGCAAATTATTGCCCATGTCTCTCGTATTATTGATGCTAAAATCACTGATAACAATATAAAAATCATTAAACTCACCACAGAAGGTATTAGCGACGTTTATCAATTATTTTCAGATTCTCTCGCTCGTTACCTTGACCCCAATGTGCATTATTCAGAAACACAACTACGAGATTTACGGGAACAAGTTCTTAACCGTTTTGATGATGTGATTTCGACAATTATTGCTCAACAACCATTAGTATTAAATTTAGCACAATCAGCAGGATTGCCCTTTTATTGCCACTGTTGCGCACTTTTTGTCGCCGCCCATTGCGATATATTAACCAATAAAGAAAAACTTGCTCTGGAAGAGGATTATTTCAAAAATAATCTAAAAACATTAAGAAACAGCATTGATAAATTTAACGCCAATATTCATAAAGCCATTTATCAGCAGACCTCCCAAGTTTTTAAAGATGATTATAATAAATGTAATACTTTTTTAGTGGGTATCTATACTTCTGGTTTATCTTTCTATCAAACTTGGGTTAAACGTAGTTTTGAAATTGAATTTACAACCCCCTTTGCTCGTTGGAATAGCTTAGAGCTTTATGGAAATGACTATAGCCATGATCCAAAAATCAGTTATTACAAGACTTACGTTGAGATGGGAAAAGATATATTACATAGAACATCCATGCTACAAAGTATTGAATCCTACTCTCATATTGATGCAGTGATCCGTTTAAAACAGAACTACTTAACACCTGAAAAAGAGGTAGATAGTTTTCAATATGAAGGCTGTAATGGCGTGGCAGGAGATAGCCATGATGTTATAAAAAACGACACATTTTTTACCCCAGACAGTCAGAAAGCCTATCTGTCACCAACGCAAATTTTACCCTCCGTTCGCTATATTTCTGACACACCTTGGGGAGGGTTAAAATATATGGTACTTGATGATGTTAACAATAATAGTTTTACTATCGGTCAAGGTAATCGAGATAATAAATCGTATCTTAATATTCCTGGCTACTGCTTTAATGGCGTAAATCTTTATTTAAGTCGTCACAATGGAAAAAGCTGTCAAGCTAACTCAGGAGCTTGGTTAACCGAATCTGCACCTATATTTCGTTTTTATGATGGTTATGCATCCTTACCCCTTGACACTAAAAATCATTTACCCACAGCAAAAAAGAGCTATGAACTCGATTTAAATCATGGATTTATGACTCAACTAAGCAAAGCTCAATATGGCTATAGTGATATGTTAGTGGGGAAAAATTGTATTTTGTTAAATCACGATGCTTATTTTTGTTTACCATCAGAAGAGCCGATTGGCAAAGTAGGTTTATCACAAAAAATCACCTTGTTATTACAGTGTGCAATTACGCAGGAACAATCGTTAGCCATAGTGGCAAGAACGGGCGATGCGACCCAAGGCACTATTATTGGTTCTGCTGAATTTAAGCTCACCACAGATCAAGATAATATTATTTATAAAATAACCCCATTACTTAATCATCCTATTTCCGATAATAAAAGTTATTTTTATACTTACCAAATTGATTTATCTTGTATTTTTAGTCAAGAAGATCAAAAAAATCTCTATTTTCATCTCTATTTCTTTGAGCCTAATACCTTGTTGGCTGATATGACTGTTTTATTCTAATGTTTTATTTCCATAAAATACCTAAGTGTGATATTGACTTAGGTATTTTTTATTCAATTTAATTGAAATTTTAACGAGATAGTTAAAGGATCAGATAAGTTATTAGGTTTCGGGCCAATTGGTTTTACCCGTTTTACCGCTGCAAGTGCAGCATTATCAAGAGATGCCACCCCTGAGGTCTGCTCAAGTACAACGGATGAAATATAGCCTTCATCGGTTAATGAAAAACGCACAACAACCAGCCCTTCATCTTGCATACGACGAGCTTGCGCAGGATAGCGCTTATGACGCTCAATTTCTCGGCGCAATAAACTGATATAGTGATTTTCAGACTCTCCCTGCCCAATACCATTTTCACTTAATGCACGACTGCTCCCTGCCAATGAACTCGCGGTATGCTGTGTTAAGTTTTCTGCTGATGGTTGTGATGTACTTTGAACTATGTTGTGATTTGTTAAATCAGGTAGTTTTATAGGTACTGTTTTGTCTACTACTGGCTGTTTTTTTACCTGTTTTATCGCTTTAGGTGTTATTGGGGCCGGTTGTTGTTGACGCTTTTTTGCGGGTTGTTTGGGCGCTTCAATAAATTCACCGTTCTCACTTCTTGGTAGTGCAATAGGTGGTTGTTGTGACTCGATCTTTATTCTCGGTTCAATCATGGTAGTAGATTGTTTAGGTGGCGAAAACATCACCTGATAGACCGATAATGTATTTTGCTGTTGCTGATCAATATGGTGCGCACTTTCTGTCATAGACCATGAATTAAGTACCCAACTCAATAAACTGATATAAACTAATGATATCGCAATGAGCCAATAATAAATATTAAGTGGCTGTCTGACAGAAAGTGCCAACATAAATAAAACTCCTATTTTATCCTTGTATTAAAATTGGGCTGTTACACCTAATCGCAAACTTCTTCCTGGTGCCGGCATACCAGAACGGGTCAGCGGATCAATGTAATATTCATTTAATAAATTACTTCCTGTTATTTCAAAAGATAAATTGGGGCTATATTGATAAGTTGCATAAGCATCAATAGTAAATACTTTTGCCCAACGCATCGGATTATTATTTATGCCAAAATAGCTATTAGGTAAATTTTCTTTAAGCCATTTCTCATCTTTATTTTCAACTTCTGATGAATAGAGCCAGCGACTACCTAATTCTAATTTATCATTTAGCCAGCGCGTGCCTAAATGTAGGTTAACTGAGTATTTAGGCTGCATTGAGGTGCGCAAAAATCCGCCAGGGTATCCCCCTGTCATACAGTTTTTAATACCCGATAATCCTGATGCATCAAGCTCATAAAAAGCATTTTCATCACAGACTTTATTTTTATGGCTATACACTAATGCGGTATCAAAGAAAATAAATCCATTATCAAACCGGGCTTGTAACTCTACACCTTCTAATATTTGTTTTTCTAACTGTCTAATTTGCCAATTAGCATCTCTATCAAATACATTTTCAATGTTCGTTTTAAAGTAATTAATTTTAATATCAGCGTGGCGCTCTATATTCAACCAATGCGTAAAATCAACAACCACACCAAACTCACTGCTTTTGGCACGCTCTGGCTTTAACTTAAAACCATAATAGCGAGCTTTAGAGCCTGAAAAACCACTGGTATCTTCAAATAAGTTAGGCAAACGCAATTGCTCAGTATAACGGCCATAAAAACGCACCATATCGTTGGCATAAAGGGTGGCAGAGATTAAAGGGGAAAATGCGCCATGCTGATAGCTAGGCTCCAGTGCGTAGGGATCTTGAATATCTTCTGATAGAGAAAATGCCTGAGGATTAATAACATCTTTTTCAAAGCGATAAACTAACTCACCCGTCACTGGATGAGGGACTTTTTCCTCCATATCAAGAAAACCATTAAGTAAAATATTCTTACTCTTAAGCAGTACGCCATTTTCATCAAATAACCAAAGGCTAAACTCTCTTTTCATCGGGATGGCTTTAGCGTTTTTTATTTGCATCTTTCCATGGTTATTACGAATAAAATCTTCATGCTCCATATCATGCTGTATTCTCTGAAGATATGGCCTAGCAACCTGCTCCTTGATTTCCTCTAGCAAAGCGCCACCTTCAGGGTAAACTAAAACCGCTTGTTGAAAGTCTCTAATTTTTTTACTCAGCTCAGCAGAATTTCGGTAATTTTTTAACTCGTCAGGTAAAGTATCGACATCAATTTTGTTAACCGCGCGATAGAGTAAATACTCTTCTGGGGTTAATACTCGTCGATAAGAGATCAGATAACCGCGGATAGGGGCTGTTTTCTCGTAATTTTTAACCCTATTCTTCCGTTTATTATTTAAAAAGGTATCCGTCAGATGATAGTAATGATATTTACCGCCAATATTCATCGCAAACCAGGGTAATGGTTTCCAATCTGTGGCTAACGCTAAATTGACTTCATGACGTTGCCCTGCTCGCCCCTCGGTCACGAAATCAAAACCCATGGGAAGTTCAAGCTCATGACTGTCTAATTTTTCCAATTGATATTGACCGGAAAAAGAAATAGAAAACTGAGGCGATAATTTAAATAACGATGAAAAATCAACACCATAACGATTATTATCTTGATATAGAGAAGCTGTATCTAAAAAGCCTGTATCAATAGAGGGATCCCACCTTGTATTTCTGCTAGCTCTAAAATCAACCATTTTAGGCTCTCTTGGTTTTCCTCCCCTAGTATTAGTATGTCCTAACGTTAAATTTCCCCATAAACGCAGTAATAAATCTGTTTTTTTATCTTCTGGTTTATATTGATAGGTTAATGTGCCTGCTTGTTGTGTAATATTTGCCAAAGGCCATTGATTAACTAAATTTTCTTGATAACGAACCCAACTTAATCGTGATGGCATAATATCGCCAAATAATAAATCGGTGTATCGATAATTAATGGAGAAACGATGCGTTTGTTGTGGAAATAGAGTTCCTTTTACTAAAAAAGAGCGGTTACGATTAGATGTATTTGGTACTTCATTACCAGGTCGATAAATATGAGCAATAAAAG
This sequence comes from Proteus sp. MB838, assembly GCF_054767435.1. Lineage (NCBI taxonomy): Bacteria > Pseudomonadati > Pseudomonadota > Gammaproteobacteria > Enterobacterales > Morganellaceae > Proteus > Proteus sp. MB838. Next base: position 6,598 of record NZ_BAABMO010000005.1, on the reverse strand, counting down.
GTAAATAAGGCTCAAAATGTCTTTTCCCGTCCATTATATAAACAGAATTAAGCAATTGCTCATCTACTTTATTATACTCTTCTACATTTCTCTTTCCTGCAAAATAATTACCTTTTTCACGTATTGCATATGCAAAAAGTAAATTAAATTTTTCTTTATCAAATCCTACACCTAAGCGAAATGAATAATCTTGAAAGTTTTCTATTTTACTTTTTTTAGGTGTTATTTCTAATGCAGGATCGATAATATAAGCATTTTGTTGATAGAATTTTGGATAATAACGGTACTCTTCAATCATATTAGTATAAATATCTTTATAGCCTGTGGCATTATTACTAATATCCCCTTTAAAATTAATGCCAAAAGACTCACCAATGGGTACAATATCACGTATATCTAATGTTTTAATGGCAACCCCTCCGCCAATCCCTGTTTTTATATTAGGATTAAGTGAAGGACCTTTTTCTATATAGATACTGCTTATCAAATTTGAATCAATATAGTTACGATTAGATGCACCGCTATAACCACGATAAACCGTAATCGCCTGCTCAGTACCATCCACAGTAACGGGGATACGTCCTTGGCCTTGAATACCACGAATATTCGGATCCAATGCTCCTCCATTACGGGCTTCACCACTATAAACACCTATCGCGCTTTTAAATAAATCTGCAGGTGATACCCCTTGATAACGTTCAATAAGGGCTTTACCTAAATAAATATTAGCCACATCCTTTTCATAGACTTGAGCATAACCTTGTTGATCTTTTTCTAAATTATCTGCAACCTGAATTTGTCCAAGATCGGTTGTATTATCCTTAGTCTTGGAATAACTATTGAGAGAAAATAAGGAGAGTGAAACTATCATGGAGACTAACGTACGTTTGTGAAAAAGCACTACATGCATTGTGTTACCTACTTAATTAGTAAAGAAGTCATGCATTAAATTAATTAAAATTGTTTTTCTAATTTAAATAAGACTTCATGCTGCTGATATTGATATAACCAATCCACATTGCTTAATCTACGGGTATAACTTAATTCTATTGCTGGATAAAAACCCCAGATAATAGGTGCTTTATTTTTAATAGTTGTTGTAAAAACAAAGCCATTATCTTTTCTTATTTAATAATGGATTATAATTATTAAAACTTTTAAATTGATATTGTAAAAAAAGAGAAATATGCCAATTTTTTGGTAATAAGTAATAAACACCCGTTTTTATATCATATTGCTGATAATTTAATAAAGTATTTTTTTTACGACTACTATAATAGTTTAATTGATTAACTAATTGAACATTCTCTGCTAATGTATAGTAATAGCTAATAGCATATAGCTGCTTATGATTATTTAAGTTTATTAATTCTTTATTATATTTCTTTATATAATAATTTATAGATAAATTAATAGAATGATATTTATTAATGGAGAAAAATAGCCCGGTATATACCCCAATAGATTGATACTCAAACGCCTTTTTAGGTGATTTTATTTCATAATAGGGGGATAAAGTCCACCGATAATCCTTTTTTTGGTACTGATAACTTAATTGAGTATATAAATGTGTAAAATTAGCTTGTTTATATGCAAAATAATCACGATAGCGTGCTGAAAAATATCCTGATAAGGTATTATTAGCGTAAATAAAAGTGGGCTGATAGAAAGAAAAAAGATGACTAACCCCCATCGATGCTATAGGTTGAGCGCCTTTTCTGGTCATGATGACTTGTGTTGATTGCGAAACAATTTGCTCATCAAGATAAGGTGCATGATTAATATTATCATCATAAAAAAAACTGATTTGATAAAAACGCCTAGCTTTAAAATAATCGTTAAGCTGTTTCTGATAATAGATAATTGCTTGATTAATGGTAGGTGATAATCCCGATAAACGACTTAATTGATTTAGCTGGTATTGTGCTTTTTTATATTCTCCTTGAGAAAAGTATAGCTGAATTAGGCCTGTTTGTGCCGGAATAAAATCTGCTTGCTGCTTAAGTTGCTGCTGATAATAAAATTCAGCTTGTAAGAAATTACCATTCTTCTGTGCTAATAGTGCTTGAGCATAATAGACTAATAAAGTTTCGTGTAATGGTAATTGCTGATAATTAACTAATAGTTTTTCCGCTTGATACCACTGCTGTTGCTGTAAATGATGATACAGTTGTTGACCTAATTGAGCGACCTTCTCTTTATTAAGCGGCTCTTGATTAGGTTGTGTTGCCGCCCCCTGTGACGAATGAAATAAGATATTAATAATAAATAATGACTTTATTAGCCTTTGATAATAACGCATGGTTTATCCTTATAATAACAATAGATCTATTCCTTACAATCCGTTTTTTAAGGCAAAAAAAAACAGATAACCGTATATTTGATTATCTGTTGCTAAAAACTAGCTTAATGACCACTAATACCACGTATGTAAAAGGACTAAATTGTTTTTAAGCTCCGAACTTAAAACCTAACGTTAAGAGGCTTCTGCACTATCTGTTACGCTATCTGTTGCAGTATCTACTTCAGCACTATTTTTGCTTCCCCCAAAACCAATATCTTTAGTATGATCGGTGTGGAAGACGACAATACCAGCCAATGTTTCAGCATTTTCACCAAAGAAAGCCCCTTCAACAATACCGGATGTGGTATCTTCTTTTGCATCTGCAGAGAAGGTTACTTGGTTATTTGCGGTATAAATATTGCCACGTTCTAACTCGACAGTACGTAGGTTATTAGCCAGTGAACCACCAATTGTCTTTTGTGAAAAATCAACATCAAAAGTACCAGACAGTAAATTATCACCACTATATTGACTGATACCTGTTACGGTATAAGTTGCACTGTCTGTCGGTAGCGTACTAGTAACCTCTTTACCTACATAATAAGACTGATGAGTGATATCTGTAACAGAGGTTGTTTTTGCCCAAGTACCAAAATAGACATTAGCATCAGTCACCTGTGAAAAATGAAATACCCCCATATTACTATGGCTAGCTGGTGTATTTTCATTGGGTTGTATTGTATAAACACCATGGCTATCCGCCCCACCACTCATATTATTTGGTGTTAATGACGCAAAACCAATTTTTTTCCCTCCATATAGATTAGAAATACCGACACCCGGCTCCCCACCTGCTGATTGATGAGGGCCTCGAGTCACGGGATCACTCGCCCCCACACTCATGGTGGTTAAAGGGCCACTTTGATTAGAATGGATTTCTGCTTGTGCCATACTTATGCTAGATAAAACAAATAGAGTACCCGTAAAAATGTTTATTTTTTTCATAATAACTTCCTTATTATTTATTACATAAGATCATAATTTATTAGTGATAATAAATTATCCATGAGAGAGATATTTTAATTCTCTCTTTCTTACTCAATATTAAAACAAGGCAAGTACCTTTCTTGAGTTGACTGCCCTTTGATATTAAACATTCTTATTTTATTGTAAATAGATCTTTTAAAGCACGCTAATTCCCATTAAATACATTTAACAAAACAAAAATCATTTAACTTAATGTTTTAAATTATTTTTTATCATAAAGCTTAAATAAAACCTTTATAAACTTATGTTTATTTTTTGTGAGAGTGATCTCAGTTGATTATTCCTATTTATTTTAAAACTAATTAATATTTAATAGAGACTAAAAATTGAAATAGAATATTTATATTAAAAAATAAAGAAAGCTAATTGTTTATTTAATATCAATTTTTTCAGTAATTATTTTAATAAAAAGATCACGTTCTTTATTTTTAATATTACTATTCCAAATTACACCAATTTTCCATTGTGTGTATAACCCAGATAGAGGTAACAATGTGACTCTTTGTTTATCACAAATTAATTGCGCGCTTTTAGGCACTAATGCTATCCCTAATCCAGCCGCGACTAGCGCTAATTGGGTCTGAATATCTTGAGATTGCTGTAATAAACGCGGTGCTAGTTTATGCTGTTGTAAAAAAGCATGTATCTGCTGATACAGTTTTTTCCCTTTTTCTGGAGCAAGTAGAATAAGCCCTAATGAGTCGAAATAATGTAATGGGTTATAATCTGCCTCCAACACCGTAATATGTTGTGTTGCAATAGCTAACATCAGTTGCTCTTGTGTCAACGCTATCCCTTGTAAAGGGGGCATAACGGGTAAACGAGAAAAAGCCACATCAAGTTCACCTATTAATAATTTTTCTTCCATTTTATGAGAAGACATATCATCAATATTGACGCTAATATTTGGCTCAATTTGATTAAATCTCGCCAATAGTGAAGTAATAAAACTTAATGATGACAGACCGAATCCCGCATAAAGTGAGACTTTTTGTGGCTCAACTAATTGACGAGCTTGTTTTTCTAAAATATGGGATTCCCGTAATACCACTTGAGCTTGATTGAGTAAATATTGTCCTTCTTGCGTGAGCTTTGCACCATGGCGACCACGCTCAAACAACACGATATCCAGTTGTGATTCCAACGTTTTAATTTGTTTAGTTAATGCGGGCTGGCTAATACAAAGCTGTTTGGAGGCTTCACCAAAGTGCCCTGTATCAGCTAACACCACAAAAGCATTTAATAAACGTGTATCCATTATTTATCATCAAACCTATATTAGTTTCTTTTATTATTCTAACATAAAATAAATTAGTAAAATTAATATTAGGTGTTAATCTTTTGTCTGATAAATAATTATGCTCTTTTTATAATTATCTCTATTAGTCCTTGTTACCAAAACGAACGGAAATCGGATCTTGTTCATTACCTTGTCGAGTGGTGAGGATCTGATATAGCTCTGGTCTTCTGCCCGTTAACCAGCGTCTCCCTGTTGATTCAGGCAAAAGCGTTAAATCAATATCCGTGACGACTATATCGTCTTCTATCGCACAGCTTTCTTTTACAATACGTCCATAAGGATCGATAACCATCGCATTACCCGTCCTCACCTCTTCTTCATCACGCCCAACCCCATTACTGAAGATGATAAACATACCATTATCGTGAGCTCTAGCAGGTAACCAGCGCATTAGCCATCCTTTGCCATGTTCACCTTGAAAAGCAGCTTGTAACGCTTGTGGATCTTGCTGACGATTTTCCCACAACGCCATTGGAATAGGTTTCATGCTGTGTGGACTACGAGAGTGGGTTCCGCCAGTTTGATGAGGAGCCAATAAAATATCTGCCCCTAATAACGCCGTCGCCCGTGCGTTCTCAACTAAATTATTATCCCAGCAAATTAAAATACCCATTTTAATCCCCCATGGGGTATCAAATACGGTGTATTGATCTCCGCTACAAATAACCGGATGTTCAAATGCATGCAATTTACGATGTTTTTGTAATGAACCATCAGGCATACAAACAACCCAAGTATTATACAAATTATTATTGTTATCCCGTTCAATTAATCCAACACCAATAGCCATTGCATACTGTTGTGCTTTTTGTTTAATGGATTTTAATGATGCGCTATCAGCCAGTTTTTCACTTAATGCATAAACCTGTTGCGCCGGTAATTTAGGGACATGCCAGTATCCCGTGATACACATTTCAGGAAATACTAGAAGATTCACTTTTTCACTGGCAGCCATCTCAATAAACTGATGTATTTTGGCTAAATTATAATCTTTATCATTAGCCTTATGTTGTAGTTGTACGCTTGCAACACGTAATGTCGTTAATGGGTTCATAAACGGTTACCTCTACACTGTCTTATTTATCACCTTTTCACCTTTATTATCTAAACGTTTTTTTGTCCAAAATATAATCAATTATTTTCTGTTTTTAATAACCTTTTGGAATGGAAAGGGATAAGCATCAGAAATGGCACGCTGTTATAGCGTTATTTTACGGAATAACACCCTAGTTTTCTGGCATCATAATAGTAATAAAAAGGAGTATTTATGTTGGCTAGAGCCTTGTTTATCCCTCTTTCATTCCCTTTACTCGCCTTATCTTGCTATTGTTGGGCAGGAAATGGTCTGGTGGATAGAACATGGACAGCTTCAGGAATGGATAGCTATAGTTATCGCCAAGCGCTAAGGCAACCAACGGTTGGCTCACGTTATACTCTTTTTAATATTACACCCGATATGCCAACGCCAGGTGGCACGAGTCCTGTTGGTACTAAAGGAATTCGCTATATTGCGATGAAATATGGCCCTTATGGGCAACCTGAACACTATAAAACCTACCAAGTGATGTTCTCTCACTATTCCACCACCACCACACGTAAAGTTCGTTATTTAGGTGAGTTATATACCGTTGTCGGTGATATTTATTTAATCGATCCTGCTGCTACCACCAATGAATGGCAACGCGGTCGTAGCCAAATAGTTGAAGAGTATTATGAGATTTTAGATACACATGGAAATAGGACAGGCAAAGGATTGCGTTTTAACCGCTGGGATAGACCTATAAATATAACAAATTGGTCTACATATTAATATATATTTAATTTCTCATCTTTTTATTAATTCTCTCTTAATGTCAATATTGCTTTCTCTTCTATAATAGTTTTTTTATTCTATAAAGCTTATCTAGAAAGCCATTGATTCTATATAAAAAAATGATAATACAACAAAGAATATATCTGTATTCTTT